>CAYSLJ010000016.1:0-51654 GCA_964431735.1 uncultured Synergistia bacterium
TATATGAAAATGATGAAGTTTTATGCTCCACTGTCTATTCATTTTCATATTTGGTCATGCCTGTTAGAGTGAAAAGTGAAAAGAATAGGAGATTAATCACTATTCACTACTCACTTTTCACCCCTTCTTAATTATAGATTGTTATAAAACTAACTATAAATTACAATTTACTTCATAGAGTAAGAGGTAGTGAAAGGAATCTTTATATTTATGTCGAATGTCAAAAAAAATTAGGAGGTATTTATAATGTTTTATCGTTTTATTGGTTTTTTAATTTTATTTTCTTTACTATTTTCCGTATGTCCTGTTCTGGCCGGCACAAATCAGGAACTGGACGAAGGTATGAAGGCTTATTATAAAAAAGACTGGGAGACTGCGAAGGGATGTTTTGAAAAGGCTCTCCTTGCCGATCCTTTAAATAGTCTTATTCTTTCTTATTATTTCGCCTGTTTTTTACAGACTGATACAGTAGCCCTGGTAGTTAAGAAAGTAGAAGAGGAATCTATCAGAAAACCCGGTGATACAGCAATTTTAGTAAAACTGGGATTTGCTTATTATGCTATAGGCAGAATTGATGTTAAGATGCAGGATGAAGCCAAAGATTTATTTAAAGATATTCTTGCATCTGACCCTTCCAACCCAACAGTTCATACTGGTATGGGATTACTTTATGATTATAAAAGGATGTCACCCAGGGCCAAAGCGGAATATGAAAAAGCACTTAAAATAAACCCTGCTGATATTATAGCTCTTGAACATATGGGGTTGATTGTGAAACTGGATGAAGGAAATCCTGAAGGCAGTATTGCTTATTTTAAGAAAATTCTGAATATACTTCCTGATTATCCTGATGCCAATTTTTATATAGGATCAACCTATTACGGTCTTGGTAAATATGAAGATGCTTTACCTTATTTAACCAGGACGTCTGAACTTGATCCTCTTGGTGTCAGTAAAGGATATTTTTCTTCTATTCTTACAGGTGATATTTATATGAAAGAAAAGAAATATCAAGATGCCATATCGTGTTATGAAAAAGCTTTAGTGATAAAACCAAACAGCACTGCCGCTCAGATTAAACTGGAAAAAGCCAGGAAATCTCAGGAAGAAAGTGAACAGTAACCAGTGAAGTAATTATAGTATGATAACTGTTACTGGTTACTGAACACTGGTAAAAGGAGAAGTAGGACATGACAGAACGTTCTGACCCTGAAGGTGAAATAGAATCTCTTGAGACAGAACAATTTTCCTGTGCTCTGAAATATATACTAGAAGGTATACTTAATGTTGCCGGGGCGAGATATTTTTTTCTGGAATTGAATAAAATTGCTCAGATGAAAGGTGAATTCCTGAAAGACGGTATTTTGAGTTTTCACTCAATAGATATATTAAAAAAACGTTTTGACAGTACTGCAAAGCTTTTAGAGACTTTAAAATATGGCAGACGTTCTCCTTCCACATCCCTCAGAAAAGAAGATATCCTTGACAGAGAGCAGAATAGAATTTTAGGGCACGTTATTTATGAACTTTCCGAAAAAAATATTTCCTGTGAAGATGCTCTGACTGTAATTCAGGAACAGTACAGAGTTGTTGTATATAAAGGAAAATGCCTTGATACATGGTCCGGTCAGATTTCCCCCTCTCATAGAGATGAAATCTTAGAGAAGCTCTATTTATGTGAAACACTCCTTAAAGAATTCAGGGCAAAAAAGAAGCTACAGGAAAAACCTTTACAGAAAGTTCAGGAAAAACCTTCGCCAGTAGTAAGACCTGTTTATGAAAAGGAATATCTGAATAAAGGCCACAGTGATTTTCGTTCTTCCAGAAGCTCCATTCACAGAAGGAGGATGGAGAAAGAAGATGACAGAAAAACCAGAAAGGTATTCCTTGATGACGGAGAAGAAGATACAGAAATGGAACATTCCTTCAAATGGGGCAGATTTATGGAAGATGCCACTTCCCGTTTAATGGGAGGAAATATTAAAATTTCTATTGATGATGATCAGCTGGGAATATTAAACAAACTTCCTGTGAAAAAATATACCTTTCCATCTCAAGAAATTTTATCTGACTTTCAGGATAAAAAGAAAAGCCCCATAAGTCCTGAAATATTAAAAGAACTGGAAATATCTAAGGAAGAGAAAAAATTAAGGGAAATGTTTTCGCGAGACATGGAAGACAGATATGTTGAAACAGGAGATGGAAAAGAAGAAAAAAATTATTCGGAAGAAAAAAAACATAAGGTGAGAATTTTTTCACAATCCGATGACGAGAAAAAAATAGAAGAGAGGAAATTTTTTTCTCGCAAAAGGGATGTAATACCTTCTGTTCCCGGTGAACAACCTGAGAAATCTGAAAAAAAGAGGCTCTCTATATTTGATGTGAAATCTGAAAAAAAATAAAATGACTAATATATAGGAAATAAGTGTATGGAAATAGAAATATAATTTAGTAAAGCGTAATGTGTGATGCGTATATAAACCCACTACCCATCACGATTATTATATTGAACAGGCGCCTGTTCACTTATAACTTGAATTAAAGGGGGGGGGACTTTTGGGGCTCAGACACAGTGAAGAATGTGAAGAACTTCTGGTACAGGCCAAAAAGTTTGCCAGAAAGAATAATTTTTTTGGTGTGGAACATGTTTTTCTTGCTCTTATTGATAAAGAGAGAACTCTTGTAGAAGATATGATTTCTTCATCGGGAATCACTCTTGATTATATTCTTGAGGAGATGAATAATTACTGCTGGCCTACTTCAGAACAGCCGGTATGGAATGAATTTATCACTACTCCGAGAATGAAAAACTTATTGAAAATTGCTGAAAAAGAAGCTCTTGCTGCCCGTTCTATGAAAATAGAACCTGTACATTATCTTCAGGCCATATTAAAAGAAGGAAGAGGTGTTGTGCCTGTAACTCTTGTAAATTCAGGACTCAATACTGATGATCTCTACAGCAATCTTTCAGGAGAAGCACCAGCGGAAGGAAGAAGTTCTCCGGTACCTTCCAGAGGTAAAGATGAAAAACCAAAAATCGATAAAGGTAAAAAATCTCTTCTTGCCAGATGCTCCAGAGACCTTGTTTTACTTGCCAGAGAGGGAAAACTTGAACCGGTAATAGGAAGAAAAGACGAAACAGTAAAAATGATACAGGTTCTTACCAGAAGAGGTAAGAATAATCCTGTTATTATAGGAGAACCGGGTGTCGGCAAAACGGCTCTTGTTATGGCACTTGCACAGAGAATAGCTGAGAATAAAGTTCCTGAAACACTCAGGGGAAAAAGGCTTATGGAACTGAGTATGACAAGCCTTGTAGCAGGGACAAAACACAGGGGAGAATTTGAAGAACGTCTTGAACAGTTATTAAAAGAAGTAGATGACCCGAATATTATACTTTTTATCGACGAACTTCATATTATAATAGGTGCAGGGGATTCAAAAGGCAGTATGGATGCAGCCAATATTCTGAAACCTGCCCTTGCCAGGGGAGATATAACACTTATAGGTGCCACTACTATTGATGAATACAGGAAATATATAGAGAAAGATCCCGCTCTTGAAAGAAGGTTTCAGCCCGTACAGGTAAATGAACCGTCAGAAGCTGATACTATTGAAATACTGAAGGCTTTAAGGCCAAAATTTGAAGAACATCACAGGGTAAAAATATCAGACGAAGCAGTAGTTCAGGCAGTAAAACTATCTGTTCGTTACCTGACGGAAAGATTTCTCCCTGATAAAGCAATAGATATAATAGATGAAGCATGTTCAAGTGTAAAGGTTCAACAGTATGTTTCTTTTATGCCGGGGAAATTGAAATATAATGAAGGTACAGGTGAAGTGGAAGAAGTAGAAAGTGAGAAAAAATATCCGAAATCATCCGATATAACAGAAGATGTGTCCCGGGAAGGAGATAGACCTGTTATAACAGAGAAAGAGGTTGCAAAAGTAATAGCTCTATGGACAGATATACCTATAGAAAATCTTACTACAGAAGAATCTGTGAGACTTGCAGAAATGGAAGATAGAATGAAAAGCAGGGTAAAGGGACAGGACAAAGCCATACATAAGGTTTCACAGGTCGTAAAAATGGCCCGTCTTGGCCTTGCAAATCCGGGGCGACCCAGAGGAGTATTTTTATTCCTTGGCTCAACAGGTGTAGGTAAAACAGAACTTGCCAAAGCTCTGGCAGAGTTCCTCTTTGGAAGTGAAGATGAATTAATAAGGCTTGATATGTCTGAATACAAGGAAAAACACTCAATATCCAAATTAATAGGTGCCCCTGCCGGGTATGTGGGACATGAAGAAGAAGGACGTTTTACAAGGATGGTGAGAACGAAACCTTATTCTGTTGTACTTCTTGATGAAGTGGAAAAGGCTCATCCTGAAGTATTTGATATTTTCCTTCAGGTTTTTGATGATGGCAGGCTTACAGATCAGAGAGGAAGGACAATAAATTTCTGTAACACCATAATCATAATGACATCCAACCTTGCTGTAGATTATGATGAAATTTTAAAGAATGTTGAAGAAGAAAAACAGATGACCGATGGCTGGGCTATTGATGAAGATATGGTAGAAAGAGAAAAAATTTGTGACAGATTGCAGGAATATTTTCGTCCCGAATTTTTAAACCGCATTGATGAAATAGTTGTGTTCAATCCTCTCATAAAAGAGGTATTGCGTAATATTGCCGATGTAAATATAGCTTCTTTCCTCAAACGTCTTAAAGAGGAAAAATCTATAGATATGGAAATAGACGAAGAACTTGTAGAACTTATTCTGAAATACGGATATAATCCCAGATATGGAGCAAGACCTCTTAAAAGAGCCGTTCAGAGATTCCTTATTAACACTTTTGCCCAGAAGATGCTTGAAGAAGATTTCAGGCCGGGAGCAAAGGTTTATGCTGCTGTTCAGGGTGAAAGAGTCATTTTCAGGAAAGAAGGAGATATTTCAGATATAGAAGATGGCAGAGATGATGAGGAGGATTTTCTTAACAGGACATGGGCACCGGAAAAGTGAATGGTGAGTAGTGAAAAGTTAATGGTGAAAAGTGAATGGTGAGTAGTGAATGGTGAGTAGTGAATAGTGAGTAGTGAAAAGTGAGTAGTGAAAAGTGAATGGTGAATAGTGAGTAGTGAATGGTGAATTGGTCACTCATAATAATCGTAATGTGTAATGCGTAACGGGTAATGCGTAAGTCTGTGAATTACTTACGCGTCACGCGTCACGCGTCACGCGTTACGCTTTACGAGGTAAAAACTATGAAAGTTACATTACAGATAATTAACAGTCCCGATGACGGGAAGGAATTTCAGTTAACTAAAAGGGAGAATTATATTGGCCGTGTAAGTGGTAATGAAATAATTATTCCCTATGATAATCAAATTTCAAGACGTCATTCAAAGGTTGAATTGAAAAATCAGGAAGTATGGCTCGAAGATATGGATAGCAGAAACGGTACTTTTGTAAACAATGAAAGACTTGAAGAGCCCTATTTACTCAGTCCCCAGGAGATATTCAGGGTTGGCAAAACCTATCTTCAGGTAATTATTACATAAACCGGAGGGGTGTAACATGATCAGTGCGACAATCGGTAGATATAAAATAGTGGAAGAACTTGGCCGTGGCGGTATGGGTATTGTTTATAAAGGAGATGATCCTGTTCTTGGCAGAGCAGTGGCAATAAAAATTCTTCCTCCTCACTTTGTAGAGAATCAGGAAAGCAGGGAACGATTTGTAAGAGAAGCTCAGACAGGAGCCAAGCTTAACCATCCCAGTATAAGAGGTATATATGATATAAGTGAACATGAAGGAATATTTTATATAGTACTTGAATATGTTTCAGGTATTGGCCTTGATGAGCTTATGAAAAGAAAAAAAGCCTTTAATGTTGAAGAAGCTCTGGAAATATTCATACCCGTCTGTGAAGCACTGGAATATGCCCATCAACATGGAATAATTCACAGAGATGTTAAACCTGCCAATGTAATGTACAGTGATAAAAAAGAAGTAAAAGTGGCAGATTTCGGACTTGCGTGGATTGAAACAGAGCAATCTCTTACCCAGCCGGGGGCGGTTATGGGAACGTTCGGTTATTTTTCTCCCGAACAGGCAAGAGGTGAAAAAGTAGACAGGAGAACTGATATATATTCTCTCGGTGTCATGCTTTATGAGATGATGACAGGAAGGCTTCCCTTCGAGGCAAAAAATCCTGCATCTTTAATTCAGCAGCACCTTACTGTAGCACCTCCCCAGCCTTCTTCTGTTAATCCAGATATTCCTTCTTTTGTAGATGAAGCCATACTGAAAGCTCTCAGGAAAGACCCCAATACAAGATATCAGACTGTTCAGGAATTTTTAAATGATATTGCAGGAGACAGGATTGTAAAAAAACAGGAAGAACAGAAAACAGCGTCTCCTACAGAAGCAGCCCTTCATAATATACTTGGAAATAATTATTATAAACAGGGTAAACTTGATCTTGCCATACTTGAATGGGAAAAAGCAACACAACTTGATCCTTACAATGCTCTTACTCATAACAATCTGGGCACAGCCTATGATGGTATTGGCAATCTTGACCTGGCAGTAAGGGAATATAATTATGCAGTCGAATTAAATCCCAATAATTTTGTAGCCCATTATAATCTTGGTTCTGCTTATTACAGAAAAGGTGATGTAGATTCCGCTGTAGAGGAATATAAGAAAACAACACTCCTGAATGCTAAATTTGCTCCTGCTTATTATAATCTTGGCAATGGTTTTTATAAACAGGGAAAAATGGAACTTGCAGTTGAACACTGGCAGAAAGCTCTTCAGCTTAATCCGGAGTTCGCAGAGGTTTTATATAACCTCGGTAATGCCTATGCAAAAATGGGCAAAAAACAGGAAGCACTGGAAAGCTGGGAAAAAGCAATAGCCCTTGATCCGGAATTTGCAGTGGCCCATTATAATATAGGAACACTTCATATGGATAATAATAACATGGAACTTGCTACTGCTGCGTGGGAAAAATCTCTTGAATTGAATCCAAATTTTGCAGAAGCCAGATATAATATTGGTAACCTTTATTTTCAGCAGGGCAATACGGAAAAAGCCGTTGAAGAATGGAACAAAGCCATTGAATTAAAACAGGATTACTGGGAAGCTCATTACAATCTCGGTAATATTTATTACCAGAAACAGGAACTTGACCTTGCTGTGGCATCATGGCAGAAAACAGTTACCTATAATGATAAATACTGGCAGGCCCATTATAATCTCGGTAATGTTTATTTTTTTGAACAGGAGCAGATAGACCCTGCCATTGTATCCTGGCAGAAGGTTACTACACTGCATCCTGACTACTGGCAGGCCTATTATAATCTCGGTGAAGCCTATTTCAAACAGGATAAACTGGAACTTACCGTTATGGAATGGGAAAAAGTTGTATCTATTGATCCAAAACACTGGCAGGCCCAGCATAATCTTGGAAGTGTGTATTTTAAAATGGGGAAACTGGAAAAAGCCATAGCCCAGTGGACAAAATCTCTTGCCCTTATGATATTTAATTTTTAGTATTTTTGGTGTTACGTTCTGGTTTTGGGGTTTTAATCTTCCTGAGCCAATACCCAAAAATCAGCCCTTAATAATAAAAAATTAACAAAATTTTAACATAATCTTATTTACTTTAAAGGTATTTGCTGGTAATCTATAGTTGGACATAAATAATTCGTAATAATCCTCGCGTTACGCATCACGCGTTACGCGTCACGAATAAATTAAGGAGGATCCCCATGTTTGGAGGATATATTTCCCAGGGAGTGCTTCAGAGTAATCAACAGAAAACTGTTCAATCATTACCTGGTCGAGCTGGTAATATTGCAAAAACTCCTAAAGATTCAGTTCAATTTTCATCGATAGACAGTAATGATATGATATTTAATGTAAAGAAATTTGGCTTTATGGAGGGACCTGATAAACTTCCTGTTACAGGTGAAACATTGCCAAATTCTTTATCTACCGGCATTACTATAAGTCCTGAAGAAATCCAGGTAAATGAATCTCTAAAACTCGGAATTTCATGTGACAGACAGGAAGGGTTGACACCTCATTTCTTATGCGGCCATGGTGAAGTACCTGCTGCAGAAGGAGCAATACTTACTGCCAGGACTATAATAGAACATGATCTGGTAGAAAAAGGTAAAGATAAATATGACACATTAAAACCATGTCCTGCAAGTTCAAAAATTGTCTCTGCTGTTCATGGTTTCGATAGTAATTTATCAGATATTGTTGTCAAAAATAAACCGATTTTGCTGGAATTTATATGAGAAGCGTAACGCGTTACGCGTGATGGGAGGAACAAATCCTCATACTTCTTTGTGATTGAACCGGTCATGGTATTCATAATCAGGATAGTCTGTAACATAAAAAAAATAGCCGTCAGGCTATTTTTTTTATGTTACAGAACAGCGAGAAAATCTTCTATGTTATAATTTTTTCCAGCTTATCCCTGAGAGATGCCTGTTCTTCTGGCAGATTTTCTTTTTCTTTCAGTTCCTTATATTTATTATTCAATATTTCCTCCAGAGATTTAGATTTTTCTTTAGAGAAATATTCTTTACCTTCTTCTATCTTACCGATTTTCAGACAGAGAATAATCATTCTGGCGTACATATCAATATTCAGTTCATTAAAAGATTTCCTCTGACTTTTTTTCTTTATCTTATCTTTCATTTCTTCAAAGATTTTTATGGAAGATTTATAATGACTGTAAGCTTTATTTAAATCTTTCAGGTTATCTTCATAGAGAAGGCCAATATTGTAATTCCAGATTTTTTCCTTGCTTACATCTTTTATTTCTCTGCTCATTTCTATTGCCTGTTTATAATACTCTATTGCTTCATCTATTTCGCCGAGTTTATAATAGGTATTACCAAGATTCCCCAGGGTTGAACTGGCCTGCCTTCTATCTTTTATTTCTTTACTTATATTGAGCGAATCAAGATAATAATCTATAGCTTCTTCAAGATCGCCTGATTCACTGTAAGCATTGGCAAGATTTCCCAGTCTGTTTCCTTCTCCTCTTTTATCTTTGATTTCCTTGCTGATTTCAAGGGCCTGATTGTAGTATTCAATGGCTTCTTCCATGTCACCCATTTTATAATAGGCATTCCCGAGATTTCCAAGAGCAGTGCCTGCCTGTCTTATATCTTTTACTTCTTTACTTATATCAAGAGCTGTAAGATAACATTCAATAGCTTCTTCCAGTTCTCCGAATTCTATATAGGCATTTCCCAGGTTGCCCATTCTGTTGCCTTCTCCACTTCTGTCTCCTATTTCTCTGCTTATGGCAAGTGCTTCATTATAGTAAGATATTGCTGTTTCCATATCTCCGAGTCTGTAATAAGCATTGCCAAGATTCCCGACAGAAGCACCTATCTGTTTTCTGTCTCCTATCTGTTTACAGTAATCAAGACCTTTATTATAATAATTTATTGCTTCACCTATTTCACCAAGTCTGTAATAGGCATTGCCTATATTACCGAGAGCAATTCCTTTTGATTGTTTCTCATCAAGCTTTTCCAGCAGAGCAAGAGTTTCTTCTGATTGTTTTATAGCTTCTTCATACATACCCATAATATTTTTTGTCGTACCGAGAGTTAGTCCGCATTCTGCTATTAATTTTTCATCTCCAAGTTTATTTGCCAGATCATACAGCAATGTCGCAAGTATATGAGATTTTGGAGGTACCTGTATTTTAAGTCTGTTACAGAGACTATTGATCTGACTTATTGTACCTATTTCAGCCAGATCCAGAATTTCCTGTGTAATGATTTTCTTTCTGGCTTTCGGAAGAGAAAGTTTGTTTTCCATTACACAATCAACTATTTTCATAAGAGCATCTACCAGCTCGCCTTTTTCTATTGCATCGTCAATTTCCAGTAAACTTTCTTCTTCCTCTTCTTCCTCTTCTTCCTCTTCTTCCTCTTCTTCCTCTTCTACCTCTTCTTCCTCTTCCTCCTGTGCTTCTTCTTCCTCTTCTACCTCTTCGTCTGCAGGAATTTCCTCTTCAGTTTTGCTGATATTCTGTCTTATCTGAAGATTATCCATAACCCTGTTGAGATAAGATAGGGAACCTGCCAGTTTTTGATTTCCCTGTTCTGCTGCATCTTTAATTTGATTATCCAGTATAGCAAAGAAGTGTTCGTCGAAACTGCTCCTGTTGTTCTGTATTGCAGTAATCAAAGCACCTATACCTTTACATTTTTGAAGTTCCTGTATTAAATCAAGATATTCCCTGTCTTTTTTACTCGACATATATATTCTCCTTTATTACCTTATACCATATTAAAATTACTTAAAATTACATTACTTTTATTCGTGGAACATTAATAACAATCCTGCTAGATTTATAAATTATGATATGTTGTTTTCTAAAAACTCTTGTCAAACTTCAGGAGTTATGTTATAGTATATTAGTATTATTAATTCTTTAACTCTTAAAAGAGTGGGAAGGCCCACTCTTTCATAGTTTTTATCATAAATAGTAAGGAATTGTGGTTTTTAGACTTTATTGAAATTTCCGGGAAATTATCCGGAGGGACTTTACAGTGAAAGGAAAAGAAATTTGTACTGAACTGGAAATTTTTTTATCTCCCTTTATTTCATCTATGGGATATGAACTGGCTTATGTTTATTATTTGAAAGAGAATAAAAACTGGATAGTTCGTGTTGCTATAGATAAAGAGGGAGGAGTATCACTGAATGATTGTGAATATGTCAGTAAAGTTATAGACGGCAAACTGGATGAAATAGATTTAATAAAAACTTCTTATTTCCTGGAAGTCTGTTCTCCCGGATTAGACAGACCTCTTATAAAGGAGAAAGACTTTATCAGGTTTCAGGGCAGAAAGATTAAGGTTAAAACCAGAGAACAACTGGAAAATAGAAAGAATTTTACAGGATTATTGAAAACATTTGCCGATGGTACACTGACCTTGATTGATGGAGAAGCAGTATTTCTCATACCCCTGGAGAAAATACAGAAGGCTAATTTGATTACAGAAATTAATTTTTAGAACAGTCAACAGTCAGAAGTCTGGCTGAATGACTGCTGCACTCTTATTATACAGAGAGGAGGATCCCTGGGAATTTGAACACCAGGAGGTAAAGTTTGAGCAACGAATTAATTAAAGCCTTAGAACAAATAGAAAAAGAGAAGGGTATTTCCAAACTGGTTCTTTTAGAAGCGATTAAAGATGCTTTAAGTTCTGCTTTGAAGAGGAATTTTGGAAATAGTCAAAATTTTACCATAGAAATCGATCAACATACGGGAAAGGTAAGAGTTCTGGCCAGAAAAAAAGTTGTCACTAAAGTGACAGACCAACAGTCTGAAATCCTTCACAAATCTGCCCTGGAAACCTGCCCTGACTGTCAGCCAGGTGATATGATAGACGTTGAAATTACACCGTCAAATGTAGGGAGAATAGCTGCTCAGACTGCAAAACAGGTTATTGTACAGCGCATAAGAGAAGCAGAGAGAGATCTTTTATTCAAAGAATTTGCCGACAGAAAAGGCGATATAGTAACAGGTATAATTCAGAGAATTGAACAGAACAAGGTTTATATAGATCTTGCCAAAATTGAAGGGGTAATTCCTCAGTCAGAACAGGTAACAATAGAAAAATATCGACCGGGAGACAGAATAAAAGTTTATATACTGGATGTTAAAGTTACCAGTAAAGGCCCACAGGTCATATTGTCCCGTACACATCCCGGTTTTTTAAATCGTTTGTTCGAAGTGGAAGTTCCTGAAATATATGAACATATAGTTGAGATAAAGAGCACTGCCAGAGAGCCGGGATATCGTTCTAAAATAGCTGTTCATTCCAGTAACAGTGATGTTGATGCCGTAGGATCCTGTGTCGGTAGCAGAGGCTCAAGGGTTCTATCTGTTGTTCAGGAATTAAAAGGTGAAAAAATAGATATAGTTTTATGGGATAAAGATCCTGTTGTTTTTATTGCCAATGCATTGAACCCTGCCAAGGTATTATCCGTTGAACTCAGAGAAGAAGATAATTTTGCTCTTGTTGTGGTTCCCGATAATCAATTGTCTCTGGCTATTGGTAAAGAAGGTCAAAATGCAAGACTTGCTGCAAAACTTACGGGATGGAAAATAGATATAAAAAATAAAAGTGCCTACGAGGAAGAACAGGCTAAAAATAAGGTAATAGATGAATTGATTGGCAGTCTCGTAGAGGGATTTAAGCCTGTTACAGTAATGGCTGTCGAAGTAATGGAGAAAGAAAAAACCTTTCTTTTTACAATTACCTTTGAACATTACATCGATGCTCTGGAAAGAAAAAATTCTCTCTTACTGACTCCTCCTTATGAAGACTGGTCTATCAGGGTGAAACCTCCTCTTGAAGGTGAATTCCCTATGGAGGAAGTCGCTGAACTTTTGATGAAACTTCTTTCACCTGTCCCTATAATATCACTGGAGTTAAATAAAAAAGATAAGAAACTCCTGGTTGGAATATCTTCTGAAAATAGTGAGGAAGTTTTAAAGAGACAGAAAGAAGAAGAGGTTCTGTCCAGACTGGGCGAATGGAAAATTATTATAGAGCCTGTAAAAAAGGAAGAATACGAACAGGAACAGGATGATATGATAGAAACACTGGTTAATATTATATCTCCCGTACCTGTAGTTTCCCTGGAAGTAGATGAAGAAAAAAAATCTGTTAAAATTTTAGTTGCAGAAAATGATTTGGAAAGTGCTGGGAAAAAGATGAATAAAACTAAATTGCCTGATGTTATGAGTAACTGGCAGATAAGTATAGAGCCTTACAGTGTACTGAATGGTGGAGGTGAGTAGTTTGGCTGAAAAAACTAGAGTATATCAATTAGCAAAGGATCTTGGTATCACAAGTAAGGATTTAATAGGAATTTTGCAGGAATTAAATGTTGACGTTAAAAGCCATATGAGTACTCTCGAGTTCGGAGTATCTGATCAGGTGCTTGATTATCTTACTAGATCAGATAAAGTGACAGAAGGGGAACATTTTCAAGCAGAAATAGGAGAGACTGAAGGAGTTGGGGAATACCAGGATCTTCTGTCAAAGAAAGACGGAAAAGACGGGGGAGAAGAGATTGAAGACCTGGAAGAAGAAGAGTTCCAGGGGGGGAAGAGAAAAATTAGAGATGACAAAAAGAAAAAGAAAAAGAAATGGGAAGGTGACATTTTAGATACAATACTGACTGCAGAAAAAACAAAACCTGCCAAAATTAAAAAGAAAAAGAGACAGGATAAACAGGAGGAAGAACAGGTAACAGAAGAAAAATTTGAATTAACCAGAATTGTTTATATAGTAGATCCTGTATCGGTTAAAGAACTGGCTACCAGGATGGAATTACCTCCAAATGAATTAATTAAAGAGTTTATTAAAATGAAATTAATGGTCAGCTTAAATCAATTGGTCAGTGCTGATAATGCAGCAAAAGTAGCGGAACGTTTTGGCATTGCAATTGAAGTAGTGGATGCTTATACTGAAGAGATTTTCGAAGAGAAAAAAGAAGAAGTAGAAAATCTTGTTTTTCGTCCTCCTGTAGTTACAGTTATGGGTCATGTTGATCATGGCAAAACATCTTTACTGGATTCCATAAGAGCAACTCATGTTACAGATACGGAAGCAGGAGGTATAACACAGTCTATAGGAGCCTATCAGGTAGAAGTTAACGGACATCGTATAACCTTTATTGATACTCCCGGTCATGAAGCATTTACTCAGATGAGAGCCAGAGGTGCCAATATTACCGATATTGTTGTTCTGGTTGTAGCAGCAGATGACGGAGTTATGCCTCAAACAATTGAAGCTGTCAGTCATGCGAGAGCAGCTAAAATTTCAGGGACTATTCCTATTATTGTAGCGATTAATAAAATAGATAAACCTCAGAGTAATCCGGATAGAGTCAAACAGCAACTGGCTGAACTGGGACTTGTTCCAGAACAGTGGGGCGGAGATACCATTACTGTTCCTGTTTCTGCAAGAACTAAAGACGGTATCAATGATTTACTCGATATGATTTTACTTCAATCTGAAATGTTGGAATTAAAAGCAAATCCTGACAAGAAAGCCAGAGGAACAATTTTGGAAGCCAAACTGGATAAGCAGAGAGGCCCTGTTGCTACAGTAATTGTCCAGCAGGGGACCCTGAGAGAAGGAGATGCTGTCATAGCAGGTCTTGTTTATGGAAAAATAAGAGCAATGACCAATTATAAAGGGGAGCGATTAAAAGAAGCTTATCCTGCTATGCCTGTAGAAATTACGGGGCTTTCCGATGTACCTCAGGCAGGAGATGACCTGTTTGTCTGTGAGAATGACAGAAAAGCAAAGCAATTAGCTACAGGAAGAGCAGAGAAGGTCAGAGAAGAAAAAATGAAATCTGTTAAAAGGGTTACCCTTACAGATCTCTTTAAACAACTTCAGGATGGCCAGATAAAAGAACTTAATATAATAATTAAAGCTGACACACAGGGCTCTGTTGAAGCTATGACGCAGGCTCTTAATAAATTGAGTACAGATGAAGTAAGGGTCAATGTTATACTCGGAGGCGTTGGTGCTGTTAACGAACGTGATATTATGCTGGCATCCGCTTCCAATGCAATAATTATAGGATTTAATGTAAGATCTGATTCCAATATAGTTAAACTTGCTGAAAATGAAAAGATAGATGTAAGATTTTACAGAATAATCTATCAGGCCATTGATGATATCAAAGCTGCTATGGCAGGTTTACTCGAACCTATTTACAGAGAGGTAGCTCTTGGCAAGGCTGAAATAAGGGCAACATTTAATGTCTCTAAAGTCGGTGTAATAGGAGGAGCCTATGTACTGGAAGGTAAAATTACCAGAAGTGCCGATGTAAGAGTTCTCCGTGATAATGTAGTAATATGTGAAGGTAAAATATCTTCTCTGAAACGTTTTAAAGATGATGCCAGAGAAGTTCTTGCAGGTTATGAATGCGGAATAGGAGTGGAGAAATTCAACGGATTATGTCCCAAGGATATTATTGAAGCCTATGAATTACAACCTGTAATGAGAGAACTGTGAGGAGCTATGAGAAGTTACAGTAGAACTGAACGTCTTAATAGACTTATAAAAGAAGAGATTGGTGTTATAATCCAGCATCTCAAGGATCCGAGAATAGGTTTTTTAACTGTCCTTGATGTAGAATTATCCAAAGATCTCAGTATTGCCAGGGTTTATGTCAGTGTTTACGGAGATGGTGATGCTAGAAATAAAGCTATGGAAGCTCTTGAAAGTGCTGCAGGATTTATCAGAGGTGAACTGGCAGGAAGGGTGAGGATTAAATCCATACCAGAATTAAGGTTCATCTATGATAAATCGGAAGAAATAAGAGAGCGTATTTCTTCTCTTCTTAAGGAAGTGAAATAGTTTTTTTGAAAATATTTCATGGCAGGTAGTTGTTTCTTATGGTAGATAAACATTTTATTATTGAGCCGGTAAGACAGAGGTTTCTTGAACAGCGTCTGAGATCTGTTTTTGAGAGCTTTGGTTTTCGGGAGATTTCCACTCCTACAATAGAACTTGGAGGCAGGTTGGATGACGTTTTTTATTCGAATACTCTTTTCCCCGGTTCAGGACTTATTTATCAGTGTGCAGAATATGCCGGTAATTATACCTTTTTACGTCCCGACCTTACAGTTTCTATAGCCAGAATCGTAGCCACTCATTTTCGCAGTCTTGAAAAACCAATCAGACTTTATTATATTTCCAATTCTTTTCTCTGTGATAAACTGCAGGGAGAAAAGGAAACCTATCATGGAGGTGCGGAAATAATAGGTACAAACAATCAGGAAGCTGATATTGAGTTACTGATTATGTCATTAGAGGCACTTCAAAAAATAGGTCTTACTGAATTTCAGATGGATATCGGTCATGTTGCTTTCTGGGATATAATATTTAAAGAAGCCGGATTTACCTGTGAAAAAACTGAAAGATTGAAAAAACTGCTTCGTAACAAACGTTTTAATTCCTTTATTAAAGAAGGGGATAGTAAAGAACTGCCTGAAGATCTGAGGGAGATTATAAATAGTGTTCCTTTTCTGAGAGGTAAATTTGAATTTTTGAGTTCTCTTGCAGAACAATATAAACCTTTAGCTGTATTACTCGAACAGATTACCGATACATGCAAAGTTCTGGACAGTTATGGTCTTGGTGATTATTTTACTGTTGATTTTTCTGTAACAGGTGACCTGCCCTATTATTCAGGTTATACCTTTGAATTTTATACAAAAGATATAAATTTATTACTCGGAAGCGGCGGAAGATATGATAAATTACTCGGCCAGTTCGGATACAACTGTCCTGCTACAGGTTTTTCAATTAATATAGGAAATGCCATTAAAGCACTTGAAAAATGTCAGTCTCTTTCCATGGCTGGCGGAAAGCCCGATTTTTTTATAACAAGAGATGGCAGTTCTGTAATGACACTGTTCAGGATTGCAAGAGAATTACGCAGAAAAGGTTTTCTCGTTGAAATTGAGATAACAGGGAGATGTCTGGAAGAATCCCTTAATTATGCACGAAACAGAGAAATAAAGAGTGTTATAATTCTTGGAAGCACCAATCTTCAGGAAAAACAGATCCTGTTAAAAAATATGGAAACAGGTGATGAAACAATAATTGATTTCAATGAGTTTTTGCTTTGAAAGGTAGCTGACAGACAGCGCTTAGAAAAAACTGGCTGATGTTATCTTATCTCGCATCACGCATCATGCGTCACGATTGGAGCATATATGAAACCTCTGTCTATTGCTTTACCTGCAGGGAAACTGCTTGGCCCTACTATGGATTTTCTTGCTAGATCCGGTATAATCTGTGATACCCTTTCTATGGACGAAAGGCATAAAATTTATTTTGATAATAAACATAAATATAAACTGATTTTACTGGAACCTTTTGATATACCTGTATATGTAGAACTTGGCGCCGCTGATTTAGGTATAGTTACACGGGATATATTACTTGAAAGAGATAGAACAGTCCTTGAATTGCTGGAACTGAATTATGGTCATGGTAAATTAATTCTTGCCACTCTTGAGAGTAATAAAGTCAGAACTATTGCCGATATATATACCAGTTCCTCTGTTGCTACAAATTATCCCTTTATCGCTCACAATTATTTCAGAAGTCTTGGCATACCGGTTGAGATTATTAAAGTTTCTCCACCTGTAGAACTGGCTCTGGAATGTGATCTTTCTGATTTGATACTCACATATTCACCGGCAGAGCGTTTATGTGAAGATATAATTGAAATAGCTGAAATAGCCAGAGTATCAAATCTTATTATAGCAAACAGAATAAGTTTTAAGAATTCTTTCAACAAGATATACTATTTAATTCAGCGTATGAAAGAGTTGATAGTAAGTCCCGGCACAGATGCACTGTCTTTTCCATAAGAGGAAACTTTATGACTGCCGAAGAAAAGCTCTGTTTAAAACTTATGAGTCTGAAAAAACGGTGGAAATTATTTCTCTCTTTAAGCCGGTTAATAACAGGTTTTTTTCTCGGCCTCTCTATCTCTTTTTTTATTATTATTACAGAAAAGTTTTTCTCAATTCCTTTTTCCTGGCCTTTATTATATAGTATTCCTCCTGTTGTATCCATAGTTTTTTTCCTCATAGAATTCTGTAAAAAATTTCCTCTCAGAGATGTAGCCTTTTCAATTGATGAAAAGATTGAACTGAAGCAAAGGCTCGGAACTGCCGTAGAAATGATTGAAAAGAAAATTACTTCTCCTATGGTTACCGCTCTTATAGAAGATGCGGCAAATGTTTCTGTAAGTATTGAGCCGGCAAAGGTAATTTCTTTCGAATTTCCTCTGAAAAAAGTTATGATTATGGTTTCTGTCTTAATATTATTTACAGGTTTATATTTTATTCCATGTAAATCTTCTTCTGATAAAGATGGAGAGAATGTTAAGAATTTAATTAAAGAAAAAGGTAGAGAACTTGAACAGCTCAGTGAAGAAATAAAAAAATTATTTGATAAAACTGGATTAAATAAAGAATTATCTGAAGATATTAAAGAACTTTCAAAGAAAATGCAGAGCGAAGATGTTACCAAAAAACAGGCCCTTATGGATATTTCATCACTGGAAAAGCACTGGAAACAAAGACAGAATAAAGATATGTTAAAGGATATACTGAAAAAATGCCTTACACCTGATATGAACATTGCCGGTGTAGAAACTTCTGAAGATATGCTTAAATCTATGGCACGTAAAGCGGCAAGAGGGAATTTGTCCGATAAAGAAAAAGCGGAAATGGCAAAAAAATTAGATGAAGCATTGAAAAATATGAAGAATAGTTCTCTTAAGGATGAGTTGCATAATCTTTCTAAAGCACTGAAGAGCGGAAATAATAAGGAAATAAGTCAGGCCTGTGAAAAGATAGCTCAGAAAAATCTGGAAGATAAACATAACAGAAAGGACATGACTGATAAGATTTGTTCAAAACTTCAGAAATTCCAGAAAGACATAGCTAGAGAAGGCAGCCAGAAAGATACTGATATGGCTGGTAAGGGAGAATTTAAGGAGAGTTCTTTTAAAGATGGCTTTTCTCAAAATCCCACTGAAATACCTCTGAAAAAGGTTACTGCCAGTGATAAGAGCCAGGGTGATTTTGGTAAGGGAAGCACAAATACAGAACAGAAAGGTGAAGCTGTAAAAAAGAAACCTTTTTACGACAGGAAATCTGATAGCACTTCCGATAAGACAGAAATCTTTATTAAACATTATATGGAAGAAAGGGTAAATACTGAACAGAAAGAAACACTGGTTTCAGGAAAAACAGGTGATGGCAAAACAGCAGGCAGTGAACCTGTAATAGGAGCTCCTTCAGGAGAAGGCGGTGCTTATAAGCCCTATAAAAAAATTCTGACTGAATATAAAGACGAAGCAGAGAAAAGTCTTAATAAAGAAAAGATACCTAAAGGATATAAAGCTGTTGTAAGGCAGTATTTTGATACGATTGGTGAGTAGAGTGAGTCGTGAGTAGGGGCCGAATACTGTTCACCCGGTACCCGGTGAAAACACGGGTCACGCATTACGCATTACGATTATAATCCAGGAGTTGAATTATAACATACATGGAAGAACATATAGAAGCTAAAATAAATCATTTCAGAGAATCTGTTCAGAAATTACAGCACGAGATAGGGAAATTAATTGTAGGTAATTCGGATATAATAGAAGGGGTTATATTCTGTTTGCTTGCCAGAGGACATGCATTACTGGAAGGAGTTCCGGGCCTCGGAAAAACTCTTCTTGTAAAAACTATGAGCCAGGTACTGGATATTTCTTTTTCCCGTATTCAGTTTACTCCCGATCTCATGCCTGCAGATATAATAGGTACGAATATTGTAGGTGAAGATCATCAGGGACATCGTTCTTTTCAGTTTCATAAGGGGCCGGTGTTCGCCAGTATAGTCCTGGCAGATGAGATTAATCGTGCCACTCCTAAAACCCAGTCGGCACTCTTAGAAGCCATGCAGGAAAGAACAGTTACCTGTACAGGAGTAAAACATCCTCTTCCTGAACCTTTTCTTGTACTTGCCACACAGAACCCTATAGAAATGGAAGGCACTTACCCTCTTCCAGAAGCACAGTTAGACAGATTTCTTTTTAAACTCATTGTTAATTTCCCGTCACTTGATGAACTGGTGGAAATAATAAGAAGAACTACCGGTAAAGATGAACCTTCACCGGCAAAAATCCTTCATGGTAATGAAATAATTGAAATGAGAAATCTTGTAAGAGAAGTTATTCTATCGGAAAAGGTTGAACAGTATGTGGGAAAATTAATCCTTGCCACTCATCCGGGAAGTCCCTGTGCAGGGGAAAAGGCAAACAGATATGTCCTGTACGGTTCAAGTCCCAGAGGCGCCCAGGCCATTATACTTACCGCCAAAATAAGAGCCCTTCTGGATAACCGATATAATGTCAGTTTCTCCGATGTTAAAAGTGTTGCCCGTCCTTCACTCAGACACAGAATAATATTGAATTTCGAAGGACAGGCTGAAGGTATCAGAACAGATGATATAATAGATCAAATACTTTTAGAGATTTTAGAATAAGAAACCATCGTGTTACGTGTTATGAAAAGGATATATAATAATGTATAAATATCTATGCTTTTTTATGATAATATGTTTTACCATGATATGTCCTGTTATGTCCCGGACTCAGATTACACAGGAAACAGGACTGTTTGAACAGGATATTATTCTGGAAATATATCCTGGTTTTGAAGGATATTATAAATTTAAGAAATGGTTTCCTCTAACTGTTGTGGCGAGAAATAACGGAGCTTATTTTAAAGGTGATATAGTTGTAAAAAACATTACTTATGGCAATCAGCCCCCGCTCATTGTAAAGAAATATGTTGAATTACCGGGAAATACACCGAAGAAAATACAGATTTACCTGTCTCCTGAATTTTCTTCTCAATGGCAGGATAAAATCCTCGTGGAACTTGTAGATACAGGAGGAAAATTATGTGCTTCGAGGACTGAGCCTATTAAACAGTTAACCCAGGAACAGACTCTTCTTCTGGTACTTTCAGGGGATAAATCGGGATTAAATTATTTAAACGGCCCTCAGACAAATCTCTGGCATCAAAGTAATTTAATGGTTTTATATCCTGATAGCGCCAATCTTCCCCGTGAATGGATCGGTTATGAAGGCGTGGGTATAATGGTTATCAATAATTTTTCTATTAATGACAGTCTGGATGAATGTCAGAGGAAGGCTCTTTCGGAATGGGTTCAGTCTGGAGGTAAATTACTTGTTTCTTCCTGTGGAAATCCTCTGGAATTTTCAAATACTTTTCTGGAAGAAGCTCTCCCTGTAGTATTTCAATCAAGTATGCTTCTCTCTTCTATTGATTCTCTGACCGGCTACGCCGGCTCTGCTTTGAATATTGAATCTCCCGGTATTTCCATAATAAAATCTTCAGTTAAAACAGGATGTAAAAAGAATGTTGTTATTGAAGAAGAGAATATTCCTGTTATAACGACTTCTTATGCCGGTAACGGAAAAATTACATTCCTTGCTTTTGATATATCTAAAGAACCATTTAAAAACTGGAACTGGAAAATGAAATTCTGGGGGAAAGTCCTGTCTGATCTTTATTTTTACAGTTTACCATCTTTTTATCCTTCTTCCGACGATATCAATAATATTATTTATAATATTCCTTCAATGAAACCTCCGTCTTTTAATTTTATAGGTTTTTATCTCTTTTTTTATATACTCCTTGCAGGTCCATTGAATTATTTTATTTTAAAAAAATTTGATAAAAGGGAATTTGCTGTAATAACAATTCCGTTAATGGTAATTTTGTTCAGTGTCGGTACCTATATAATAGGTTATGCTTCCAAAGGAGGTTCTGTCATATTGAGGGAGATTTCAATCGTACATATGAAATCTTCTTCTCCTGTGTCTTCCATAGATACCTTTACAGGTCTCTTTTCGCCTGATAAAAGTAATTACAGAATGAGTTTCCCCGGTAATAATGTATGGGTCTATAATATATTAAAACATGAACGTATGGAAATGGTTACAAGAGAAGATGAGAAAAACTCTATTGAAAATATTTCTTTAAACATGTGGTCTATGGTTGGTTTTAAAGGGTCTTTTATAAATAAATTTCCCGGTAGCATTTATTTAGATGAAGTGGATATTAAGATAGATACTCAGGTAAATGATATGAAAAGCCTTGGTGGTATAATTGTAAATGACACAGGGAAAACTATGGATAATGCCTGTTTTATTTATAATTCACGCCAGATTGGTTATATAGGAGAGATTGGCAGGGGAAAAAACAGTGTACAGGTTAATTTTATCACACGTTATTCGGCAGATGATCTTTTAAAAGAGTGGCTTAATAGCAGTACATTTAAAGAAGATAAGAATGGGGAAGAGATAAAAAAGAAGGTTACAGAAAAATTTATGGCATATTTATTTTCCGGCCAATCCAAAGAACTTATACTATGCGGCTGGAATGACGAACCAATTGTTGACATAAATATACATCGTCATGCCAGATATGAATATGCAAATTTATTTATTTTTCATATGTTATTGAAAGGTGAATAGTGAGGTGTGAGTCGTGAGTTGTACAGACAATCACGCACGATTAACTACCCACGATATAAATGATAGAAATAAAGAATCTCGTTAAAAATTACAAAAATTTTAAAGCAGTAAAAAATATTTCTTTATCTCTCGAACCGGGAGATGCTTTCGGTTTTATCGGGCCGAACGGCGCGGGGAAGACTACTACCATAAAGATTCTTGCCACCCTTCTGTCTCCTACAGAAGGAGATGCTTTTATAGGAGGATATTCCGTAAAGAAAGAACCTGAAAAAATAAGGCAAATAATGGGATATATGCCTGATTTTTTTGGTATTTACGAACAGGTGAAAGCCTGGGAGTATCTGGATTTTTTTGCTTCTGCCTATAAAGTTGAAAAATCAAAGAGAAAGACTATTATCACCGATGTGCTGGAACTTACCGATCTCTACGGGAAAAGAAATGATTATGTTGATAATCTCTCCAGAGGTATGAAACAACGTCTGTGTCTTGCAAGGGTTTTAATTCATGACCCTCAGGTGTTGCTTTTAGACGAACCTGCTTCCGGACTTGACCCGAGAGCAAGAATTGAAATGAGGGCTTTACTTAAAGAACTGAGAACTATGGGTAAGACTATTTTTATATCCTCTCATATTCTCACAGAACTTGCAGATCTTGTTAACAAAATAGGCATAATTGAAGCAGGAGAGCTTCTGGCTTTCGGTGAGGTTGACATGATACTTAAAAATCTGGCTCCCGTAAAGGTTATGAAAATGAATGTCCTTGAAGCAGCGGATGAAGCGGCAAAAATACTGGAAACATCACCTCTTGTAAATAAGATTGATGTAAAGGAAAGAGCCATACAGTTTGAGTTCAAGGGAACAGACGAAGAACTTTCTCACCTTGTTAAAAACCTTGTAACAGAAGGAGTAAAACTTGTAGGACTTCAGGAACAGAAGGTAGATCTTGAAAGTGTATTTATGAAAATTACTCAGGGAGTGGTGGCGTAGGACAGTGACCGGTGAGTCGTGAGTCGTGAAAAGTGAAAAATTGAAAAATTGCAATGTGAAAAGTAAAAAATGAAACGTAAAAAGTGAAAAGTGAAAACAGTAATAAATAAATTTGAAAATCCGATTTTTATAACAGAACTATTCCGCGGTCTGAGAAGCTCGAAGGTATTTATCATTCAGACTGTTTATCTTCTAATACTCTGTGTGCCGCTTTATATAATATGGAGTTCAGGTTATTATTCTCACGTAAATAAATCATTTGATACAGGGCGAAATATACTGATATCTATGTTTTTTATTCAATATCTCCTCATTGCTATTATAACCCCTTCTTTTACATGTGGTGCCATATCAGGAGAAAAGGAAAGGAAAACTTATGAATTACTTATTACTACCTTATTGACCCCTCTGGATATAGTGACAGGTAAAGTACTTTATTCTATGTCTTACTGTTTTTTATTTATTTTTTCTTCTTTACCTGTTACCTGTACAGCTTTGTTTTTCGGAGGTGTATCTCCTTGGGAAATACTTCTTTTTTATATTCTTCTATTTGTATTTGCATTATTTTTTATTTTATGTGGCATTTACTTTTCAGCCCTTTTTAATTCTACAGGTGCAGCTATAAGGACTACCTATTTAACTATATATATTACGGGAAGTTTTATTATCTTTATTCCTCTTCTGATTACGCACGGGACCATACAAAACCAGTTTCTTCCTTTTATTTTTTTTCTTATGCCAACATGGCTTTTTATGATTATTAATATATTATTTTTAACAATATTATTTTTTATAGCAGCAGTACACCTTATTGATAAAATAACACTGAAGCCTTCTTCTGCTTTTCGTATCGTAAGTTCTTTCTTTTTTATTTATAATCTTTTTCCTGTTACAGGTACTATATCAAGACATATGGCACATATGACAGAAATAAAAGATATTTCGGAAATGATTGCAATGTTTTTTGCTGCAATTATGGGAATTTCCCTTCTGTTTATTATGGTTTTTTCCTGTGATTTTCCACGCCATAAAACTGGCTCATTATTGAAAAATTTATTTTACCCTGATAATGTTTCCTCTATATTTTTTGTACCACTTTTAGGTACTCTTGCTTCTCTCTTATTTTCCTCTGTCTGTGTATATTCGCAGCCTGTATTGACTTATATGATAGCAAAAATTTTACTTTCTTCTCTCTTTATATTTTTTATCCTGATGACTTTTTCTCTTATGGGAAGA
The DNA here is from genome assembly GCA_964431735.1 of uncultured Synergistia bacterium. Taxonomy (GTDB): domain Bacteria; phylum Vulcanimicrobiota; class SpSt-956; order SpSt-956; family JAKJGF01; genus CALARM01. The sequence continues at coordinate 24,396 of CAYSLJ010000016.1, forward strand.
TGTTTTCTATATTTTTTTGGTACCAGGAAAATTTATGCACAGTTATTTCTTGCAGGATTAATTATACTTATTACAGTTATGCCTTTATGTATCCATGCCCGCAACCATGCAATAAAACATCCTTTTACGTTAATGGAATTTACTTTTCTTAACCCCCTTTTGGGTTTAGTGTCTCTCTGGCTTCCAGATGACATTGATTCCATTGTGTCTGTAACGAATAGACCTGTACCAATATACATTATTTCTTTTATATCATATGTACTGTTATTTATATTTTTTTCCACTGTTAATTATTATTTAAGAAAAAAATGGATTACATGATAGTGTAAACCTGTAGAGATAGAAAATTTTTATTCAGGAGCAGTTTTATGAAAAAAATATTTGAACGTATAGAGCAATATATATGGAAAAATCCTATTTTTAAAACAGAATTACTCCGCAGACTCAGGAGTAATAAAATGGTTATTTTACAATCTATTTATCTTATAGTTCTCTCTGTAGCACTTTATATTACATGGGGTGAAGGATATAATTATTATAATAATAATCCTTTTTATATAAGTCAGAGAATTTTCTATGCACTTCTGACCTTGCTTGTTACGTCTGTTTTGATTTTATGCCCTTCCTTTACCTGCAGTTCAATCTCTTCTGAAATGGAGAAAAAAACCTTTGATTTACTTATTACTTCTCTCATGAGTCCCCGGGAAATAGTGGCAGGCAAATTAAATTCTATTACTGTTTATACTGCACTGTTATTATGTTCTTCCATTCCTGTAAGCTGTACTGTCTTTTTTTTCGGTGGTATATCATATATAGATTTATTGCTGGCCTATATATTTATTTTACTTACAGGTATATTAATAAGTATGGTAAGTATCTTTATATCGGCAAAAACAAAAAAGACAAATGCTTCTATAGGATTATCCTATGGAATTGCCTTTGTAATGTTTATATTTATTATGTCCTCTATGGATTCCGTAAGATATTCGAGTAATTTCTCTCCTTTCACCAGTTCTATAGATTTTCATATATTAAAAATACCATTCAGTATGTTATTTATCTTCGAAGCTTTATTTGTTTTACTCTTACTTTTTATTTCTACTGCTTCTCTGATAGAAAGACCTGCCAGAGAAAATACCGTCACACATATAAGGACATTATTCAGCTTATTTTATATAATGAATACAGTACTTTTATCTCTTGTATGGTGTGCCAATATGTCTTCATGGACTATAGAGTATTTCTTTTACTGTCTTATGTTTGTCTTATTATTACTTGCTCCTTTTTTTGTATGGCCTTCTTCAGATATGGCACATCAAAAAAAGAGTTTCTTCGGTATATTCCGGCCAAATACAGATGTGTCCATATTTCTTATCCCCTTTTTAACAGTTTCAGGTCTGATAATATCATCTCTTCTGTTCATCTATTTTTGTCCTGCCAGTAATTTTGCTCAAATCATAAGTGCTTCTTTTATTATATCTGTGTTTATTTATTCTATGACTGTAGCAGGTAAGTGGGTGTCAAGATTTTTTGTAACAGAAGATACTTTTACTATCTGTTTTTTAGTTCTTTTCTGGTTTCTTCCCCTTTTATCATGGCTTATAAGAGGTGTACATTATAATGCGGCTCCGCCGCCTGTGTTAAATGTAGTCGATCCTTTTCTTGCACTTAAAGGTATCTGGAATGTGACAGATATTGATCCTATTTTCTTTATAATCTTTTATTCTGTCCTGGCTGTCATATGTCATATTTTAATATATACAGGATGGCCTGAAGAGGTGAATTTTTTGAAAGAAAGAAAAGTGGGAAAAGTGAAAAGTGAAAAGTGAATTTACCACTGTTTGCTGTTTTTTAACGTTTGCTGCTTTTTAATTCATCTTCTATCATTTTTATACAGGTTTTTATATTCACCTTATCTAAATTATCTAAATTATTTTTTTCTACAGGCCGGTTTTTTTGAGAAAGTTCGCAGGCTTTCTTCAGAGCAATTTCTCCTTCTTTATTTCTTCCCATATTTATATATATATTTCCAAGTCTTTCATAAATTTCTTCGCAATTTTTTTCCAGTTTCAGGAAGCCTTCATAATAATAAGCTGATTTTTCCATATCCCCTTTTTCTTCATATATATTTCCGAGTGTATAATAGGCCTGAGGAAAATCTGGTTCTACGCTTAAAGCATATTCACTGCATAATATAGCTTTGCCAATCTCTCCTTTTTCCGCAAAAGCTATACTCATAGTAATATGAGCAGGAGCAAAATCCGGTTCATAATAAATTGTTTTTTCAAACATTTCTATGGCTCTGTCTAAATCTCCCATTTCCATATACGTTAAGCCTATATTAAAATAAATTACCGGATTTTCCTGATTATTTTTTATTATATCTTCATATTCCTTCTGCAGCAATGGAATATTATCTATTTCCTGATAGATTTTGCTGAGCCCTATTATAGCAGGTAATTCTTCCGGGGCCAGATTAATGGTATTACGAAAACATTCTATGGCCTGTTGCATATTGCCTGTATCTTTATAAGCTTCGGCTATATTGTAATATATGACAGGATTATCAGGAGAAAAATTGAGAGCTTTTTCATATTCCTTTATAGCAAGCTCGTATCTGCCAAGATTGTAATATGCCAGGCCAAGATTATTATGGGCACATTCCGGTGTGGCATAAGACGGATTGGCAAGGGCTTTTTTATATTCTTCAACAGACATTTCTATTTCTCCCTGATTATAATAGGCCAGTCCCAGGTTATTATGAATATATGAATCTTCAGGCTCTATAAAAAGAGCATATTTATATTCTTCAATTGCATATGAAAGCTGGCCATGTTTTTCGTAGGCCATTCCAAGACATACATGAAAGTAAGAATCTTTATTATTTATCGATATGGCTTTTTTAAATTCATCTATGGCTTCATCCATTTTATTCTGGTACATGTATATTTTACCGAGCTGTATATGGACTGTGGGGAATTCAATGTGGGTCGGTATTAATCCGAGTATTTTTTTATTTTTTTCAACTGCTATTTTATATTTTTCTATCGCAAGGTCAAGTTTACCATTTTTGTGATAGGAAAAGCCGATAAAAAAAATTACCAGAGCTATTATAAAATGATATAAACCAACCAGTACGTTAATAACTTTTATACCCAGCTTCACCAGGAGGTACTCCTCAGAGAATTTATATCGAAAATCGTGACGCGTGACGCGTCACGCGAAGAATATTCTTAAATTTATTGTATTTATACGGCACAGCCGTTTTTATAAATTTGACTCCTCATTTTATCATAATAATAAATCATGGTCAATTGAAAATTTTATTTAATTTTTATATGGTAATTATTGTGTTTTTGCGTTATTATAAGTGAGTGGTGAGTGGTGAAACCTGCCCGTCACGCGTTACGATTATAGTGTATTTCATAATTTATTAGAATTTACTGACCTGAGCATAAGCAATTTAATAAAGGTCTTCCTCCCGTCACGCGTTACGCGTTACGCGTCACGAGAGCATATATTTATTATTTATGCTCACCCCGGTAAGTGAATAGTGAGTAGTGAGTAGAATATGGCAATGTCACTCACTATTCACTACTCACTCATTAATTATGAATTGTTATGAAATTAACTATAAAACCTTATTTTTTATATCACTTCCAGGTAATTTTTTATGAAATATTTTACACATTTCCATGACATAGATTCTTTTTCCGGCGGGAAAGCTGTTAATATTTCCATATTAAAGAAAAAAGACTTTGCTGTTCCTGATGGATTCTGTCTCTCAGGCAGAATTTATGAGGAAGTTCTCCTGGAATATTTAGCCGATTTTTATTTGCTTCCACCGTTGGAGCAAAAGAAGAAGCTTTACTTTATCAGATCTTTTATATCAGAATATAAATTTCCCGGTGATTTTACAGATGAACTCCGGGATTTAATCTCCTCTTATGACGGAACCTTTGTTGTTCGTTCTTCCTGTACTATGGAAGACGGCCATAATTATTCTTTTGCAGGTATATATCGATCACTTCTGGATGTTAAATCATCACCTCATGCTATATCTGAAGCCATTAAAAATGTCTGGTCTTCTTTCTGGTCGGACGAAGCTTTTGTTTACAGACAGGAGAGACATATTACTCACAGACTGAACATGGCTGTTATAATACAGAAACAGATTATACCTGACATATCAGGTGTTATATTTACCTGTAACCCCCTGACAGGTAATGATGAAGTGGTAATAAATCTGACCTTTAACAGAATAGATGAACTTGTATCGGGAAAGAATATACCCTTTATGATGGTTATAGATAAAAAATCACGGGAAATAAAAGAAAAAACAGGTAATGGTATATGTTCTGATGAATTTATTTCCCATCTTATTAATCTGTCAGATGATGTTCATAATTTCTTTTCCTGTCCTCAGGATATTGAATGGGCTTATGATAAAGGACAGATTTATATTCTCCAGGCAAGACCTGTAACTTCTTCAGGCAGATGGTCCAGAATTCCTGTGTGTGATTTTTTACCGTCTGTTTTAACTCCTCTTTCTGCAGATTTCTTTGGTAATTACCTTGACGAAAGACTTGTTTCTTTTCATCAGGAACTCGGTATAAACAGACCTGATGGTTCTCTCGTTTTATGCTATAAAGGCAGGATTTATATTAATGAATACATGTACAATCATATGTGGCGAATTTTATATGATCCTCCATTATTTCAGAAGCATTTTCAATCTATCTGGAATATGCAGTTACGACTTTCTTTAAGACTGGAAGAATACAGGAGAAAAGCAGCAGAGTTGATTTCTGCAATAGAAAAAATCGCAGATCCGTGGCTTCTATTTTTAAACATAAGAGATCTTATGTATAGAGAAGATCTTACATTTTATACAGGTTATATTTATCAGATATTTAATGAATATTATAAGTCACTTCTTCCTGATGAACTTGAACCATATAAGGTTTTTTTTCAGGATTTCAAACCTCTTGATATTAATCTTGAGAATTATAGTTTTAATAAAGACCTGATGGAATTTATATGCCGTGATGGCAAATCGGAATATATATCTGAAGATTTAAGAAATTTCATAGATAGATACGGTCACTGGACAGATATGCCTCTGGAATTGGCCAGAAAAAGGTACAGAGAAGATGACAGATATATTCTCGGTATGCTTGAAGCCATGGAACAGGAAGATTTTAAATGTGTATGGGAACGTAATAAAATTGAAGATAAAATATTAAAAGATAAAAAGATAATAACAGAAATTAAGAAGACTTATGAAAAATATTACTGCTACTCTTCTGTGGTAAACCATTTCAATGACCTGCTTGACCTGCTTGTCCATCTTTCAGACGAGAGAGAGAGGCACAGGAAATACAGCCTTCTTTTAACAGAAGGTCTCAGGAAATTATGTTTACATATGGGTTCTTTATTTATAAAAAAAGGTTTTTTGGAGGAAAAGACAGATATATTCTTTTTAACAGTAAAAGAAATAGAGCTTTTAAAAGATCTGGCAGGTAATAGACAATACTGGCGTGACCATGTAAGATATATAAAGAAAGAATATGAAGATTTGATTGACTCGGTGTTCCCCGATGAATTTACCGGCTCAATACCGAAAGAGGTAAAACATGTTTTACCGGAGAGATTTTATGGAATGAAGATAAAAGGAGACGTATTACACAGAGGTATAGTGCAGGGTTCTGCCAGGGTTATTAAAGAGCCTGAAGAACTTTGTGATTTCAGGAAAGGCGAAATTCTTGTTGTTCCGGGATGTGAGCCATGCTGGTCCGTAGTGTTTCCACTGGCACTGGGAATGATTTCAGAAACAGGAGGCGTTCTTTCTCATGCCGCTATTCTGGCAAGGGAATATAATATACCCGGTATAAGTGGTATTTCAGGAATTACAAGAATGATAAAAACAGGAGATAATATTGTGTTAAATTGTGATGAAGGATGGATATTGATAGATAAAATTGAGTTGACAAGGGAAATCTCTTGAAGTATAATATGAAATTCCGATGGACTTTTTACTGAGGTGAGCATAAATAATACAATATATGCTTTCGTAACGGTTAACGCGTGATGGGAGGAAAACGTTTATTACATTTTTATGCTCACGTCAGTAACTATTAAAATTTTACAGGCTTATCTGTAATAGATAAGTTTACATCAGAGAGGTTTACTCTGGTTTTAGCAAAAAGATTATGGATGAACTTGTTTACTGGCTGGCATTAACAAAGGTTTCCAATCTTGGAATTCTGAAAAGCAGGAAATTACTTGAAGTTTTTCTTTCTCCCCGTAATATTTTTAATGCTTCACCCTCTGATATTGGAGATGTAAAGGGGATAGGTTCTACCATCGTCTGTTCTATAAAAGAAAAAGACAGACTCTTTAAGGAAGCAGAAGAGGAGATAGAAAAAACAACTAAAAAAGGTATATCCATAATAAGTCTGTCAGATAAATCTTACCCTTCTCTCTTAAAAGAGATACCTGACCCTCCTCTTGTTTTATACGTAAAAGGAAATCTTACCGATAAAGATAGAAATTCTGTTGCAGTTATCGGAACAAGAACTCCTGATAGTTATGGTAAATCTGTTGCTTTTGATATGTCCAAAAAACTTGGGAACTTTAATTTTACTGTAGTAAGCGGTATGGCAAGAGGTATTGATACAATTGCTCACAGAGGAGTTTTAAGTGTTCATGGCAGGACTATAGCAGTTATAGGGTGTGGCCTTGATATAGCCTATCCGCCGGAAAATTATGAATTAATGGATATGATTGCAGTCAGCGGAGCAGTGATTTCCGAGTTTCCTCTCGGCACAGAACCTTTATCATGTAATTTCCCGAAGCGTAACAGGATTATCAGTGGACTTTCCAGAGGTATACTGGTTGTTCAGGCAAGAGAAAAGAGCGGTACCTTTCATACTGTAAACTCTGCCCTGGAACAGGGAAGGGAAGTATTTGCCATTCCGGGTTCTATAGATAAAGAACTCAGCAGAGGAACACACAGGCTTATAAAGGAAGGGGCAAAACTTGTTGAAGATATAGGAGATATTACGGGGGAATTAATACCTCTGGAAGGTTTGCCCCTTCCAGAAAAACCTCCTGAACCTGATCTTTCAGAAGATGAAGAAAAAGTTTATTTATATATAAATATGGAAGGAACTCATATAGACGAAATAATAAGAAAAACCTCTATGGAAACAGGCAGAGTATCGTCTGTGTTGAGTATACTTGAGTTAAAGAATCTTATTATACGAAGAGAAGGGAATTTTTTTGTCAGAATTTAGAGAAATGACTTTCCCGATAGGTTCTAAATAATTTTAAATGAGACAAAAATTTTTTCTTATAATTCAGAAAAAATAGTTGGAGGAATTATGCAATCCCTTATTATAGTTGAGTCTCCGGCGAAAGCCAGAACATTAAAGAAATTTCTTGGTAGTAAATATACAGTAAAAGCTTCTATGGGCCATGTAAGAGATTTACCTAAAAGTAAACTGGGCGTCGATGTGGATAATGATTTTACACCTCAGTATATAACTATAAAAGGTAAAGGAAAAATTATCAAGGAACTCAAAACTGCTGTCCAGAAATCTGACCATGTTTATCTTGCTTCTGACCCTGACAGAGAAGGGGAAGCTATTGCATGGCATCTTATACATTCATTAAATATAGATAAACCAAAGAGAATAGAACTCCATGAAATAACAAGACCGGCTCTTAAAGAAGCTCTTAAGAATTCTCATAACTTGAACCTTGATAAGGTTTATGCACAGCAGGCAAGACGTATCCTTGACAGACTGGTAGGTTATAAAATAAGTCCTCTCCTGTGGAAAAAAGTCTCCAAAGGTTTGAGTGCCGGAAGAGTTCAATCTGTTGCCATGAAGCTTATATGTGAGAGGGAACAGGAAATACAGAATTTTGTTGCCGAAGAATACTGGACCATTACGGCAGAACTTCAAAAATCAGGTTTGAAGTCTACCTTTGAAGCAGTATTAAGAGAAAAAGCCGGTAAGAAGATAAAGATAAAAAGTGAAAAAGAAGCACAGGACATATTGAAAGAACTGGATAAATCAGATTTTGTAGTTTCCGGAGTGACTGAAAAAGAACAGCAGAGACATCCTGTGCCTCCTTTTATAACAAGTACATTACAGCAGGAAGCTTCCCGCCGTCTTGGTTTCAGAGTATCGAAAACCATGAAGATTGCCCAGGAATTATACGAAGGTCTTGATATAAAAGGTGAAACTGCAGGCCTTATAACCTATATGAGAACAGATTCTCCCAGGGTTTCCACTGTTGCAATTGAAGAGGTAAGGAATTATATAGGCCATCATTTTGGCGAGAAATATCTCCCATCAAAGGCCAATGTGTTTAAATCCAAAAACAGAGCACAGGATGCTCATGAAGCCATAAGACCTACTTCTGTTTTGAGAACTCCCGATGAAGTAAAGGTTTTTCTGAGTAAAGATCAATATAATCTATATTCCCTTATATGGAAGAGATTTGTTGCATCCCAGATGACACCTGCTTTACTCAGGGTTATTACCGTAGATATAAAGGCAGGTAAATATACATTCAGGGTTGCAGGCAGAAATGTTATTTTCCCTGGTTTCCTTGAAGTTTATGATATTCAGCCAGGAGAAGATGAAGAGGTTTTGAAGTCTGATTTGCCGAAACTGACTAAAGGTGATAAATTGAAATTGATAAAACTTTCACCTGCCCAGTGTTTTACACAGCCACCTTCAAGATATTCAGAAGCAACTCTTGTTAAAATACTGGAAGAAAAAGGTATAGGAAGACCGAGTACCTATGTTCCTATTATAGAAACCATAAGGCAGAGAGGGTATGTTACTGTTGAGAAAAAACGTTTTCATCCTACTGAATTAGGCATCAAGGTTACGGAACTTCTTGTAAAGCATTTCCCTGATATTATAAATGAATCCTTTACTGCCAACATGGAAGATAAACTGGATGAAATTGAAGAAGGTACCATGGGGTGGATAAAACTGCTCTGTGATTTTTACCAGCCTTTTTTAAATACTCTCCAGAAGGCCGATAAGGAGATGGAAAAAGTGGAGCTTACAGTTCAGTATACAGATGAAATGTGCAATAAATGCGGAAAACCGATGATAGTAAAAAGAGGACGATTTGGCCCTTTTATTGCCTGTTCCGGTTTCCCTGATTGTAAGAATACCATGCCTATAAGAAAAACTGTAGGTGTACAATGCCCTCAACCTGGCTGCAAGGGAGAGATAGTTGAGAAGTTTACGAAAAAGAGAAAAATATTTTACAGCTGTAGTTTATATCCTGAATGCACCTTCAGCAGCTGGTATAAACCTACAAATAACAAGTGTCCGAAAAGTAATCATATTTTAGTAATAAAAAGGCAGACTGCCGGTAAAATATTACTTGCATGTATGGATCCTGAATGTGATTATCAGGAATGGCAGGAAGTCGGTAAATCGGGGAGTGAGTAGTGAGTCGCCGGGGCGTTTAATAAAACGCCCCGGAGATGAAACACGGATTACGCATTATGCGTCACGAATATAAAGGTTTTATTTATGAATTCATTGACAGTAATAGGTGGTGGCCTTGCAGGATGTGAGGCTTCCTGGCAGGCAGCAGAAAGAGGTATTAAAGTAAGGTTGTTCGAAATGAGACCTGAACAGATGACTCCTGCCCACAGAACAGGGAAACTTGCAGAACTTGTATGCAGTAATTCTTTACGCTCTGATTCTCCTGATACAGCTTCAGGATTGCTGAAAGAAGAACTCAGAAGATTTGATTCTATTATAATGAAATGTGCCGATAATTCCAGGGTAGATGCGGGAAGTGCCCTCGCTGTAGATAGAGAGGTTTTTGCATCACAGGTGGAGAAAGCTATAGAGGGACATAAGAATATAATTGTCGAAAGAAAAGAACTGCATGATATACCTGATGGGGTGGTTATTGTTGCTACAGGCCCTCTTACATCTCCCTCTATGACAGAAGCAATCAAAAAGCTCCTTGGAACAGATCATCTTTATTTTTATGATGCAGTTGCCCCCATAATTGCCGGCGAAACTATTGATTCTGAGAAAGTATTCAGAGCTTCCAGATATGATACGTCAGAAGGAGATTATTTAAATTGTCCCATGACAGAGACTGAATATAAGAGATTCTATAGTGCTCTTATGGATGCAGAGAAGATGCCCCTTCATAGCTTTGAAGAAGAAAAATATTTTGAAGGATGTCTTCCTGTAGAAGAGATTGCCAGAAGGGGAGAAGACAGTTTGAGATTTGGCCCTTTAAAACCGGTAGGTCTTGTCAATCCGAAAAAGCCAGATGAAGAACCTTTCGCAGTGCTTCAGTTAAGAGCGGAGAATAAAGAGATGACTATGTATAATATGGTAGGGTTTCAGACTCGCCTTAAATGGGAAGAGCAAAAAAGGGTTTTTCAATTGATTCCAGGGCTTGAAAAAGCCGAATTTTACAGGTTTGGTGTCATGCATAGAAATACTTTTATAAATGGTCCATGTCATCTTCACGACACATGGAGTTTAAAAAGTGACAGAAGAATTTTGTTTGCAGGGCAGATTACCGGAGTGGAAGGCTATCTGGAATCCTGCAGTTCCGGACTTATGGCTGGTATAAATGGAGCCTTTATGCTAATGGGAAAAGAACCCCTGGTTTTTCCCAGGGATAGTGCACTGGGTTCACTGACCCATCATATTTCCCATGGGGAAAGTAAAAATTTTCAACCAATGAAAATGAATTTCGGACTTTTCAGTCCTCTGGAAAGTGAAAAGAAAATAAAAAAGAAAATCAGGAGAGCCCTTATGGTAGAAAGAGCTCTGGCAGAAATAGAAAGATTTAAAAGGGAGGTGAAAGAGTGAAGAGTGAAGAGTGAAGGGTGAAGTATAAATTACATCTCACGTATCACGCATCACGCATCAAAATAATATGACTAAAATTTTATCTACTACAATTGTTGGAGTTATAAAAGACGGTAAACTTGCCCTGGGAGGAGACGGGCAGGTTACATTTGATAAGACTGCCATGAAGCATAAGGCCAGAAAGGTTCGTGTTATGGCAGAGGGAAAAGTACTGGGAGGTTTTGCCGGATCTGCTGCTGACGGATTGACTTTGTATGAAAAATTTGAGGCAAAACTTCAGGAATATGGTAATAACCTTGTAAGATCTGCCGTAGAACTGGCAAAAGAATGGCGGGGGGATAAGTTTTTAAGGAAGCTTGAAGCACTTATGATTGTAGGTGACAGAAGCCATTTACTTGTTCTTTCCGGTAACGGTGATGTTATAGAACCGGATGATAATATTATAGCCATAGGTTCAGGCGGTTCTTATGCCATGGCAGCAGCAAAAGCCATGTATAAACATACAGATCTCAGTGCAGAAGAGATTGTAAGAGAATCTCTTTCTATAGCGTCAGAGGTATGTATTTATACAAACAATAATATTACAATGGAAATTCTTGGTTAGTGAGAAGTGAACATTGAGCAGTGAGTATACTCATGGCTTACGGCTCACGACTCACCATTATAAAAGGCGGTGATTTAATAATGGAAGAAATGCTTACTCCAAATCAAATTGTTAAAGAACTTGACCGATACATTATAGGACAGGATAAGGCTAAAAAAGCTGTGGCTATAGCTCTCAGAAATCGTTACAGACGGTCCAGGCTTTCTGATGATTTAAAGGATGAAGTTATTCCAAAGAATATATTAATGATAGGTCCTACAGGTGTAGGGAAAACAGAAATAGCCCGGCGTCTTGCCAGACTGGCTGAAGCTCCATTTTTAAAGGTAGAAGCTACTAAATATACTGAAGTCGGTTACGTAGGACGGGATGTAGAATCTATGGTAAGGGATCTTGTAGAAATATCTATAAGAATGGCAGAGAATAAGAAGCTGAAACTGATGGAAGGTAAAGCAGAAGAACTGGCTGTAGACAGAATTGTTGATATACTCAGACCTGCTCCTTTAAGTGACAGAAAAATACAGAATCCTTTTGCCGCTCTTCTCGGAGGTGCACCAATTGAGGAAACAGAAAATGAGCAGGAAGATGAAGCACAGAAGGAACGATTGAAAGAGAGTAAAGCCAGGCTTAAAGAAAAGATCTTACAGGGAGAATTCGATGATAAGTATATAGAAATAGAAGTGGAAGATACTGCCCCGTCTATGATAGAAGTTTTCTCCGGCACAGGTCTTGAGGAAATGGGTGTTAATTTTCAGGATATACTGGGCGGCGTATTTCCTAAGAAGAAAAAGAAAAGAAAACTTCCCATTAAAGAAGCAAGAAAAATACTGGCTATAGACGAAGCAAAAAAGTTCATTGATAAAGATGAAATGAGAAGAGTTTCTATAGAGAAAGTTGAGCAATCTGGCATAATCTTTATAGACGAACTGGATAAAATAGCAGGCAGGGAAAAAGGTCATGGCCCAGATGTATCAAGAGAAGGTGTCCAGAGGGACATACTTCCCATACTGGAAGGGTCTACCATTATGTCCAAATATGGGCCGGTAAAAACAAATCATATCTTATTTATAGCTGCAGGGGCTTTCCATGTATCAAAACCTTCTGATCTTATACCAGAACTTCAGGGCCGCTTCCCTATAAGGGTTGAACTGGAAAACCTCTCTCAGGATGATTTTTTAAGGATTCTTACAGAACCGCAGAATGCTCTTATAAAGCAATATAAAGCATTGCTGGAAACGGAAGATGTTCAGATAAACTTCACAGATGATTCCCTCAAAGAAATAGCACATCTGGCTTCTATTGTAAATGAGAGAACTGAAAATATTGGCGCAAGAAGGCTTCATACTGTAATGGAAAAATTGCTGGAAGACCTTTTATTCAACGCACCTGATATAGAAAATAAAGATGTAAATATAGATTGTGTCTATGTTAGAGAAAAACTATCCGATATAGTAAAGAGTGAAGATTTGAGCAGATATATTCTTTAAATAAAAGTCTTGATTGATTAAGAAACTTGTGATATACTAAGGTTTAAAATCAAATAGCAGCCGGCAGTTTTGGGAATGTATTTTACCGAAAAAAACTGCTGAAAGCTAGAAACTTAAAGCTGAAAACTGAAAGCTGAAAAGCTGAAAACTGAAAGCTGTAAGTTCATATATAAGGAGGTGTAATTTTTTGACTTTAATCTCAATGAAGCAGTTACTGGAAGCAGGAGTTCACTTTGGACATCAGACCAGACGATGGAATCCAAAGATGAAAAAATATATATTTACCGAACGTAATGGTATTTATATTATTGATCTCCAGAAAACAGTAAAAAAAATCAAAGAAGCTTATAATTTCGTGAGAGAAGTCGTTCAGGAAGGTAATTTTATTCTTTTTGTAGGAACAAAAAAACAGGCACAGGAAACAGTGAGAGAAGAAGCTGAAAGATGCAGCATGTATTTTGTTAATCAGAGATGGCTGGGAGGAATGCTCACTAACCATACCACCATAAAGAAGAGAATTGAACGTCTGAAAGATCTTACTCAGAAAAAAGAAGATGGCACTTATGAACTCTTAACTAAAAAGGAAGCCAAGAAACTTGAAGATGAAAGAATTAAACTCGAAAAGTTCCTCGGTGGTATTAAAGAGATGCCGGCTTTACCAAGTGCCGTATTTATCGTAGATCCAAGGAAAGAAAAACTGGCAGTTGCGGAAGCTCATAAACTGGGGATTCCGATTATAGCTATTGTCGATACCAACTGTGATCCTGATAAGATCAATTATCCTATTCCAGGTAATGATGATGCAATCAGAGCAGTCAAGTTACTTACCAGCAGAATTTCTCAGGCTGTCATAGACGCCCGTAACGAACTTGAAAAAGAGAAGATTCTGGATGAAGAGCTGGAAAGTACTTCTGAAGAAAGTAAATCCGGAGAAGAAGCAAATCGTATGGATTTACTTGATGAGAAGGAATTCACCGGTAAAGATGAAGATGAAACAGACTATGATGAAGAACTTGCTATTATAGATAGTCTTTAATGGTAATGTAACATCCTTATTATGAAATAAGAAGAAAAAAGTTTACATAATTATGAAAGACTCTGAGTTCCTTTAAAGAAAGGAGGACAGTAATTTGGCTATTAGTGCATCACTTGTTAAAGAATTACGTGAGAAGACCGGCGCAGGAGTTATGGAATGCAGGAAAGCTCTGGAATCTTCGAATGGTAATATAGACGAAGCTGCAAAACTGCTCCATCAGCAGGGAATGCAGAAAGCTGCCAAAAAGTCTGCCAGAACTACAGGTGAAGGACAGATTGGAAGTTATATTCATTTTGGCGGTAAAATAGGTGTCCTGGTAGAAGTAAACTGTGAAACAGATTTTGTCGCCAGAACCGACGATTTTCAGCAACTTATTAAAGATCTGGCGATGCATGTTGCTGCTATCAATCCTAAATACTTATCAAAAGAAGATGTGCCTCAGGACGTTTTGCAGGAAGAACTTGAAATTTACAAAAAACAGGCCAGAGAGTCCGGTAAACCTGATAATATTATCGAAAAAATAGCGCAGGGAAAACTGGATAAATTTTATAAATCAGTTTGTTTTCTGGAACAGTCTTTTATTAAAGATGAAAATAAGACTATTTCAGAACTTATGACAGAAACCATTGCAAAACTTGGTGAAAACATCAAGATAGCAAGGTTTGTCAGATTTGAAGTCGGACAATAAGCCAGGTATAATAATAGGGGAGAGTAACTATGGAAACTCCTTTATACAGGAGAATATTACTCAAGATAAGCGGAGAATTTTTGGCAGGAGAGAGAGAATTCGGGCTTGCTCCTGAACGATTGAATTTTGTCTGTGACGAAATAAAATCTATCTGGGACATGGGAGTGGAAGTTGCTGTAGTTGTTGGCGGAGGTAATATCTGGCGAGGAGAAAAAGCAGCCGAAGAGCTTTCTATGGAGAGAACTTCGGCTGATCAAATCGGTATGTTAGGTACTGTCATAAACGGCCTTGCACTTCAGAATGTTCTTGAAAAGAAAGGTATGGAAACAAGGGTTCAGACTGCTATTAATATGCAGGGAATTGCAGAACCTTATATAAAGCGACATGCAGTAAAGCATCTGGAAAAAGGGCGGATAGTTATTTTTGCGGCAGGCACAGGTAACCCTTATTTTACTACTGATACTGCTGCAACACTCAGATGCCTGGAAATAGAGGCTGATGCTTTATTAAAGGCAACAAAGGTAGACGGAGTATATGATAAAGATCCTGTGTTATATCCTGATGCCAGAAAATTCAGCGAACTGCAATATATCGATGCCCTGGTTAACCGCCTGAAAGTGATGGATGCAACTGCTTTCTCTCTATGTATGGATAATAAATTACCTGTTATAGTATTTAATATAGGTGAACCTGGAAATCTGATGAACATAATAAGAGGAGAGAAGATAGGGACAAAGGTAAAGAGTGATTGACAATTTTTGAATTTTATTATAATCTATATTTGCTTGGCTAATGATACGAATGAGTATCGTGCTAAACGTTGTTTTCTGTAAAAATTGTAGATTTTTATAGATTTAATTCGACGGTTAAAGACAAATAAAATTTTAAAAGAGAGGGGTGTAATGGACACAACTGTCCTTTAAATAATATGGATAATATTCTGGCTGAAGCTGAAGCTACAATGGTAAAAACTGTAGAAGCTACCAAGAAAGATTTTCTGGGTATCAGGACAGGCCGGGCAACTCCCACACTGCTTGATGCAGTCAAGGTAGATTGCTATGGTTCTAAGATGCCTTTGAAACAATTAGCCAATATTTCTACACCTGATAAGAGGTTACTTGTTATACAACCATGGGATAAGAATTTAATTAAAGATATAGAGAAATCTATAATAAAAGCCAATCTGGGCCTTACTCCTTCAATCGATGGAGCTTTAATAAGACTTCCCATACCTCCCCTTACGGAAGATAGAAGGAAGCAAATGGTAAAAAGCGTCAAGAAAAGAGGAGAAGACGGAAAGGTTGCTCTCAGAAATATTAGAAGAGATGCTATAGAAAAATTGAAAAAGTTGGAAAAAGCCGGGGAACTTTCTGAAGATGATGCAAAAAGGGATCAGGAAAAGATGCAGAAAATAACTGATAAATATTCTGATGAAATAGATACCCTGGTAAGCACCAAGACAGAAGAGATTACAGAAATATAGAACAATCTTAGGAGGAAAACAAAACAGCATAAAATGCTGCTTTTTGTTTTTATTTATTATGTTGCCTGAGATCAGCATGACAGAATTGCAAATGCTTGACCATATAAAAATGGGTAAAAAGGCTGTTCCTGCTCATATTGCCATTATAATGGATGGTAACAGACGATGGGCAAGAGAGAAGGGAAAGCCTTTTTTTGCAGGTCATGCTGCAGGTGCAGATGTTTTAAGAGAGATATGTAAATCCTGTATAAAAGCCGGAGTAAAAATATTAACAATCTATGCTTTTTCTGTTGAAAACTGGCATAGATCTGATATAGAAGTGAAATTATTACTCCGGCTTTTTAAGAGATTTGCTGTTAAAGAAAGAGAGAGTTTACTGGAAAATAATGTCAAACTTAATATTATCGGTAATTTAATGACATTACCTCCTGCTCTTCAAAAAGAACTCTCTAAGACTGCTTCTATGACGGGAGAAAATAAGTCTTTGTTACTTAATCTTGCTATAAATTATAGCAGTAGAAATGAGATAGTGGGGGCAGTTAAAGAAATAGTAAGAATGGTAGAAGAAAAGAACATTATTTCAGAAGATATAAACTGTGATTTAATATCACGTTTACTTTATACGGGCGGAATGCCTGATCCAGATCTGCTTATAAGAACAAGCGGAGAAATGCGTTTGAGTAATTTTTTACTATGGCAGATGGCCTATACGGAATTCTGGTTTACAGATAAATACTGGCCTGACTTTCATCCTGTTGATCTTTATACTGCTATAAGTGCCTATCAGGATAGAGATAGAAGATTTGGCGGTTCAGGTGTAAATGTTTAGATATATAAATAGTGTCTAATATTTATATGATACAGTCGAATTATCTTTATATTTACATAAAATTATGATACAATAAGGTAGAGTTCTGTTGAGGAAGGAGAGATCCAGGGGGATAGACCTTGAAGTTATTAATAAAAGCAATAGTCAGTCTGCTACTTATAGGATATTGTGTTCTCTTATATATTTTTGGCAATCTTGTTGCCACAGCAGGTATATCGGTTTTTATTTTCGGTTGCCTTTATGAGTTTTATGGCTTATGTGAAAAACTGCAGTTAAAGCCTCTTAAGATATTGGGATTATCTGTAACATGCTGTTTAATCTGTGAAGCTTATATAAATAATCTGGAAGGTATGTTACATATACTTCTCCTTACTGTTTTTTTAACTTTTTTATTACTTGTTCTGAATAAAAATCATGGCCATAATGCTTTCCTTGATGGTGCTGTAACTATTTTCGGTCTTGTCTATATTGTTGTTCCAATGTGTCATCTGATTTTACTGTGTGTTCATCCTTCACAGGGAAAACCGGGTGGTCTGGATTTCTTTATTTTTATAATACTCTGCAATTCCGTATGTGATATGTGTGCAAACGGTATAGGTTCATGGTTTGGAAAAACCAGGATACTCTCACATGTAAGTCCCAGCAAAACCTTAGAAGGAACAGTAGGAGGAATGATTATGGCAGTTCTTGTGTCTATACCGGCAGGTTATCTTATAAAATTTCCTCTTACTCACAGTTTGTTTGCAGGTTTAACTATTGCTTTATCAGGAGTAGTCGGTGACTTCAGTGAATCTCTTATAAAAAGATGTGCCGGAGTAAAAGATACAGCCAATGTATTTGTTGAACATGGCGGTATGATGGATAGATGTGACAGTCTTTTTATGAGTTCTTTTTTCTTTTATTTCTATCTGTATTATTTCTTCTGGCGTAATTAATATTTGAGAAAGGTTTAAATATTTAATGAAAGCAATATCAATTTTAGGTTCTACCGGTTCAATAGGAAGACAGACCCTTGATGTTATTTCTATTTTTCCGGAAAAATTCAGAGTTACGGGACTTGCTGCAGGAAATAATATAGAACTTCTGGCGGAACAGATAAAAGAGTTCAGGCCTGAAATAGTATCTGTAGGGGAAGAAAGATATATAAAAAAATTAAAAGAATTTCTTGGCGAATATATACCGGAAATTTATTCCGGCTCTGAGGGCCTTATAAAAGTAGCATCATATAAAGAAACAGAGCTTGTATTACTGGCTGTTGTAGGACATATTGGTCTTATACCTGCCATTAAAGCTATAGAGGCAGGAAAAGATATTGCTCTTGCAAATAAAGAAACTCTTGTTACAGGAGGAGAGCTAATAGAAGATCTTTTGAAAAAGAATAATGTGAAAATTTTACCTGTAGACAGTGAACACAGTGCTATATTTCAGTGCCTTGCCGGTAATACAAAAAGTGATATTTTCAGGATAATCCTTACTGCTTCAGGAGGGCCTTTCAGACATATGGCTCCCGAAGATTTCAGTTCGATTACCCCTGAAGATGCCCTGTCACATCCTACATGGAATATGGGAAAAAAAGTTACTGTAGATTCTGCTACATTGATGAATAAAGGTTTTGAAGTTATAGAGGCCAGATGGTTATTTAATGTACCTGTAGATAATATTCAGGTCTTAATACATCCCCAGAGTATAGTTCATTCTCTTGTAGAGTTTAAAGATAGATCTGTTATGGCTCAGCTGAGCCCTCCCGATATGAGACTTCCCATACAGTATGCTCTTACTTATCCTGAAAGATGGGACGGAACAGGATTAAAATCTCTTGATCTTATTCAGACAGGGAGGCTTGAGTTTTATCCTCCCGATACAGATAAATTTCCCTGTCTTTCTCTTGCTTATGAAGCTATAAAAGAAGGAGGAACCAGACCGGCAGTTCTGAATGCTGCAAATGAAGTTGCAGTGTCAGCTTTTCTTGAGAAAAAACTTCTTTTTAACGAAATCCCTGTACTTATTTCACAGGTTTTAAAAGAACATATAAATCAGGAGGGAAAATCTATTGAACATATATTAAGTGATACATACTGGGCTATGAACAGAGCAAAGGAAATTTTAAAGATTGTTTAGATTTTAACGTTTAGAGTTGAGAGTTTTAGAGTTTATGGGTTGTAATAAACCATAAACCATAAACCAATTAAGAAGGGAGTTAATAAAGTTGTTATTGTATAATCTTTCTATAAGTATGACACCGCAGGATTTTGGATATTATGCAGGTGCCATATTTTTATTTGGCCTTATGATAATGGCACATGAATTCGGTCATTTTATTATTGCCAAACGTTCAGGCATAAGAGTGGAGGAATTTTCTTTCGGTTTCGGGCCGAGGATTTTATCCAGGAAAAAAGGAGAAACAGTTTATTCCTGGAGGGCAGTGCCTCTGGGAGGTTTTGTCCACATGGTAGGTGAAGATGCCGATAAGAGTGATGATGCTGATCAGGGAAGTTTTCAGAACAAGAGCTTTTTTGCCAGAATGGCAGTCGTAGCGGCAGGGCCTGCCATGAATTATATCCTTGCCTTTATTATATTTTTTCTGTTATTTTTATTCCTCGGAGAACCGGAACATACGACAGAATTAGGAGAAATTCGCCCCGGTTTCCCTGCTTATAAGGCAGGACTCAGGGAAGGTGATATAGTTCAATCTATAAATGGAATAACTCTGGCTCTGGAAGATGGCATGAAAATGAGAGGACTTATTAAATCCAATGCCGGTAACGAGGTTGATATGGTTATAAATAGAAACGGTACTATATTGAACTATAAAGTTACCCCTACATCAGAAGGACAGCTTGGATTTTTAATGAGTTTCGGTCCCTATACAAATATCATAGAAAGTGTCAAGGAAGGCTCGGCAGAAGAAAAAGCAGGATTGAAAAAAGGTGATGAAATACAGTGGGTAATGACTGAAGGAAAGGAAAAGAAAGAATTAACACATGATGGCGGAATGCTATTGTTTCAGACTATAAGAGCAGGTGAAGGACAGAAGGTTTTTATGGGTGTAAAGAGAGATAATGCTCTTATTAATATTGAATTCACACCTCTTCAGATAGCAAAAGACAGTAGCGAAAAACAAGTAAAATTAAATTTTTATTTGAAATATATTTACAGGAGTCAGAATCCTATTAAAGCTGTTGGCAGTGCTATAAGGCAGGTTTATATGTATACAATTATGGTAGTAAGTTCTCTTTCCATATTATTCAGCGGTGAAGTTCCTCTGTCGAAAAGTGTGTCAGGACCTGTGGGGATTGTTTCTGCTATGAGGGATGTAGGAACACAGAAGGGTATATATGATTATATAGTTGTTGCAGCTATTTTGAATATAGCTATAGGATTTTTTAATCTTTTGCCAATACCTGCACTGGATGGTATGAGACTTGTATTTCTGGCTGTAGGAGCAATAAGGCGTAAAACAGTAAACCAGCATACAGAAGGGATTATACATTATATAGGCTTTGCAGTTTTATTTATCATTATGATAGCAGTTACATGTCTTGATATACACAGGTTATGGAGTGGGGAAAGTATTATACCGAAGTAAGAGGTAACTATGAAGGAAGATAAGGAAATAATTATACGTAAAGCAGAAATTCAGGATGTTCCATCTATTATTAAATTGGCCTCTGAATCCATTATACACAGTGTTTCTCCCTTTCGTAATATGGATATAGAGAAAGCAGTAGCGTACAGGAGAGATGATTTAAAGGAAATAGAAAAGTGGGTTTCTCCTGAAAGTCAGGGAATACTTCTTGTGGCAGAAACGGAAGATGGGGAATTCTGCGGTCATGTAATACTTGTGACCGGATATTTCGGCATAACAGGTGATCCTCTTGGATGGATTCTTGATATTACTGTATGTCCTTCCTTCAGAGGAACAGGGTTGAGTCAGAAACTTCATGAGATTGTAGAGATTATATTAACAGAAAAAAACATAGGTGGTCTCTGTCTTGGAGTTACTTCTGCCAATGAAAGAGCAGTGAATTTTTATAAAAAACTGGGCTATCAGGAAGAGTTTGTTCAACTGGTAAAGGTTTTGCAGGATAGTAAAAAGTGAGTCGTGAGTAGGGGCGTTTAATTAAACGTCCTGTATATGAAATACGCATCACGCATCACGAACCACCTGTTACATGTCACGATTATAATTAGAGGTACGGTGAGAAAAATGATAGAAATAAATAATATTACTAAAACCTATAAACTTGGCACTCATGAAATAAAAGCTTTAAGAAAGGTCTCTATTACTATTGAACCGAAGGAATTTGTTGCTATTATGGGCCCTTCCGGTTCCGGGAAATCTACTCTTATGAATATCCTGGGCTGTCTGGATAAACCATCTGACGGTTCTTATAAACTTGACGGAATAGAAGTAAAAGATATGAATGATAACCAGCTTGCAAAGATAAGGAATCAAAAAATAGGTTTTGTATTTCAAAGTTTTAATCTTCTCCCCAGAACTACTGCTTTGAAAAATGTAGAATTACCTTTGATTTATGCAGGAAAATATAACAGAACAACTCTTGCTCAGGAAGCACTTGAACTGGTTGGTTTAAAAGAAAGACTCAATCATAAGCCAAATGAACTTTCCGGAGGACAGAGGCAGAGAGTTGCCATAGCACGGGCTCTTGTAAATAAACCGGGCCTTATACTGGCCGATGAGCCTACAGGCAATATAGATTCTATTGCCGGAGAAGAAATTATGGAGATTTTTCAGAACCTGAATGAACAGGGTATAACTATTGTACTTGTAACGCATGAAGAAAATATATCGGAACATGCAAAAAGAACAATAAGATTTAGAGACGGACGAATAGTAGAAGACAGGCAGATTATGAAAAGAAGAAGTGCAAAAGAAGAATTAAAAATTTTATTGGAAAGTGAAGAATATAAGAATAATAATAACAGACATTCAGGTGACAGTCATTAAAAAGCTGACTGTTTATAGCTACCATGGTGAGCATAAATAATACATGTTTGCTCTCGTGACGCGTAACATGTTACGCGTCACGGGAGTAAGACTTTTATTATATGCTTATCCTCAGGTCAATAGTATATTATTTCGTAATGCGTGACGAACGCATACAGATATATTTTACTGAGGTGAGCATAAATAATAAATATCTGATCTCGTGACGCGTGACGGGAGTAAGACTGTTATTACATGCTTATGCTCAGGTCAGTAATTCCGATAAAAGTTGACTGCTGACTGCCAATAGCTAATTGCTAATATTATTTCATATTTTAGAAGGGTTTTTTATTATAAATATAGAAAAGAATATTGATTTGTCAGTTATTTTATCAGTAGGAGAGCTATGATGGAAAAATTGTTATTCCTTCTTTCTATCAGTATGTCGGAAGGACACCTGGTAAATCAGTTTATCTGGTTTCTCGGTGGCTCTGTTTTTATAATTATTCTTTCTTTTATAATGTTTCAATTACTCTGGAAATCTTTTAAAATTGAAGCTATTAAATCCAGTAAAATATCAATAATTACAGCTCTCCTGTTGATTTTTGTATGGTTTACCATATTATTCAGTGCCATTATTTCTGTTCATCTTATAATAATAATAGGCATTATAATAATATCGGTTCTTTTTATTACAGTATCAAAACTTGAATGAATTTTTAATGATAAATGATATGAACGGAGTTCAGGTATAATTTAATTGTGAATAATCCTCGCGTCACGCGTCACGGAGCACGATTTTTATATCCAGGTGAGATGCATTTTCTCACGTCAGAGTAATATTGAGGAGGGATAAGTTTGAGTGATGGAGATATAACTCAAAAAGATACACAGCAGTTAAAGGGTATGACACCGAGTGTTATAATAGGACTGGGTGGCACGGGAAAAAGAGTGGTAATGCAGATAAGAAAGAAGATAGTCGAAGAGCATAAAAGCCTGGGGAATATGCCTATTCTTGCTTTTCTTGTTCTGGATACTGACGAAGAGATAGTCCAGCTTGCAGGGCAGGAATCGAAGGTTTTATTGAGTTCCATTGAACTGCAGCCAAATGAAGTAATTCATGCGACTATTACCGGCACCCAGGAATTAAATGCAAATCTCCATCTTTATCCTCATATAGCTGACTGGCTCGATCCTTTTGTTCTTGCTACAGGTGATTCAAGTCATGGAGCGAGAGCAATCAGAGCTCTGGGCCGTCTTGCATTCTTTTTAAATTATCCTGCTATAAGTAATGCTTTTGAACAGGCCAGGCACAGGGTAAGTGTTGTTGACAACAGGGCATTTATGGAAAAAAGAGGCATAGTGGTAGATCCGGGTTTGAATGTTTATATAGTAGGTTCTCTGTGCGGAGGTACAGGAAGCGGTATGTTTCTGGATCTTTCCTTTATGGTAAAACATCTGCTTCGTAATGAATCTGTGTCCGAACGTATCGGGTATCTCGTTTTACCCGGTAGTTTTGAAGGTATTGGCCATCATATAAAATCAAATGCCTATGCGGCATTGAAAGAATTGAATTACTATTCCAGAGGAAATCCATTCCCCTTCAGAGCTGAAATAAATACAAAGGCGGAACTGGCACCACCGCCTTTTACTTACTGTTATCTTGTAAGCAACAGAAATGAATGTGTGACGTTCCAGACACCAGAAGATTTGTTCTGTATGATTGCCCATAATATATTCCTTGATTTTACTTCTCAGTTTGCCCAGCATAAAAGATCTATAAGAAATAATATCGGTGCATTGACTGTTCAGCCTGATGAACTCGGATGTCCTCAGAATTATATGACCTTCGGTCTTTCTTCTGTATATTTTCCGAAGGAAAGGGTCATGAATGCCTGTTCTTACAGACTTGGTAAGAATATTGTAAAATTCTGGCTGAAACCTACGGAAAACTATGCTCCTATGGATGATTTCCTGGAAAAATTCCTTGTAAATAACCGCCTTATGGAGAGTCAGAAAAAAAAGATACATCATATATTACCTGCTATTATGGTAGCCAATCCTTCTGCAAACAGAGATTTCAACCAGGAACTTACCAGATGGGCAGGAGAGGTACAGAAGAGCATGGACGGCGTTCCTCCTCAGAGCCTTCAGAGCAAGCTTAAAAGTTATGATGAAAGTTTCAGTAAGAAATTTTTTGATGCCCATCCCGATCAAAAGGAATGGGGAGATTATTTCAAGAAAATGTATGAAAATACACAGAAATTAATAGAAACACAGAGCAAAGTTCTTGAGACAAGGGTTGAAGAGATGGTAGAAGATGCCAATATGGGCCCTGAATTTACCAGACAATTTCTCAAATCTTTTTCCGGAGAACTTGACAGTTATATATCTACCTTTACCCAGGAACGGAATCAGTTAGAACCTATGAAGCAAAAACTTCACGATGGAAAAATGAAGGTTCTTTCTTCTATAAAAGAGCATGTCCAGGCACCTTTTTTATTTTCAAGAAGTGCCGTTCTTAAAAATGACGTAAAGGATTTCTGTAATGAAGCAATTAAATATTATAACAATCTTTTGATGGTTAAATCCAGAGCCATGGCAGTAATGTTCTGTGAAGAAATTAAGAAGGTCATAGATAAATTTGTTAAAGACCTGGAATTGTTTATAACAAAACTTGAAGGACTCATTGATGAACTGTCAGGGGGAGAAGAAATATTTATTAATGATACTACCGGCCTTATTGTGAACGGATTATTAATGTATGATAAATCTGACATAGACGGTTTTTATGATAAATCAGTAGGACCTGAAACTATTAATTATACTTCCACTCAGTTGTTAAATGAATTTAAATGCAAACTTTATGCCATCCGTGGAAAAGAATGGTCAAACAGTAAAATTATGGATATTCTTATAAATACATGCAGGGGGCCTTTTAAAGATGTAAGGGAAACGTCTGTTGTTTCCAGGTTTTTTGCCAAATATACCGAACCTGTCAAACAGCAGAATGCCATAAAGGATATTTACGAACGGTCTTCTCCTTTTCTGAATTTTCAGGTTCCTTTAAATGGTTATAGAGATTTGCCGCAGAAAAAGCAGAATCTTATAGGTATTTACGAAGGAAATAATCCTACTTTAGATGAATTTCAGGATATACAACCACTGCTGATTAAAGCAGGTAAAGGTGTAAATCTTGGTCTGAATGTAAAACCAATACCTGATAAGAGTGAAATACTTTTTACCAGAGAAGAAGGAGCTTTCCCTTTGAGAAGAGTTGCTATGATGAAGGATTTCAGGGATGCCTATGAATTTTATCTGAAGCAGCCAAATCAAAATCCGCTTCATATAATGAAAAATTATCAAATTTTGACTGATATATTTCCTCTGGATACTGTAAAACTTGAACAGTCAAAATTAGTTTATTTCCTTGCTTCACATCATGTACTCGGTTATATGTCTCCTGATGAAGAAAATCCATCTTTGATAAAATATAATTTCAGGGATAAAAGCAGCGGATTTATGGATTGCAAGATACTTGGAGAAACGGAACAGCAGGTTATAACTACATTATATACGGAAGATGATATAAGAAAAGAGATATATAAAAAAATCAAGAATGATGCTATTGCGTCTCAGGTTGCAATGGCTAAAAAGAAGGAACTCTGGATGAAAATGAGAGATTATCTCGATTATATGAGAGAAAAAGGCCATCAGGACTGGCCTTTATATACAAAGCTCGTAAAGGATTTTACAGTGGAATATAAACTCTATGATCCATCCTTTGAAGAAGACTGAAAAAATGAAAATTTTTATTATCCTGGTAATCTTATTTTTAATATGCCTCTGTGATAAGGGGTTTTGTCAGTATGGACAAAAGATAATACTTACTCAAAATGATATACTCACATTAAACAGGATTGATTTACTTGCCTATCCAACAATATTTCTGAATGTTATGGTAACAGATAGAGAAGGTAATCCTGTAGAGGGTCTTGGTATTAAAGATTTTACTGTATCTGAAAATGGTATAGAGCAGAAAATAGATTCTGTTATAAGTGCTTCACAGAGAAATGAACCTGTTACCATTATGTTAACTATGGATGTAAGCGGAAGTATGGGTGATGAAATATATCTGGAAGATGGCACCAGGAGGAGGCCTTTAGATGATGCAAAGGAGGGAGCAAAAACTTTTGTTTCCACTTTAAAGGCACACGATAAAGTCATAGTTTCTGTTTTTGCAGACTACTGGCTTGCTGTTAATGAGGTTACTGAAGAGAGGGCAACTGTAATTAATTCTATTGATAAATTGACGCCGGAGGGGGGAACAGTTTTATTTCAGGGTGTAACAGAGTCTGTCAGAATACTCCATGATATGGAAGGCAATAAAGCCGTAATTGTTCTTACCGATGGTAAGGATTCCGGGAAAAATTTGACTTTACAGGAGTGTTTGACTAAAATAACAGGACAGGGAGTACCTGTATTTACAATAGGTCTTGGAGCAGATGTTGATGAAAAGACCCTGGTTAATATTGCCAGGACAACAGGTGGCAGATATTTCAGAGCTCCAGATTCGTCAAAACTAAAAGAAATTTATGAGCTTATTTCAAAGCAGTTAGAAAAACAATATTGGATTAAATATAGAGTAAAAAAATCACACCCTATAGGTTCAGAGGTGGATGTGACTGTAAGTAATATGTCTCCTGCTATGAGAGGAGTCAGTAATTTAAAATATATAACTCCTGCACAGTTAGTAAACAGGATTGTTGAATTCGGTATCGGACTTGTTGCTATAATTTTATTGACTGTTATGATATTTCATATTTTCTGGAAAGGATGTGGCTTTGATCCTGTTATATCAAGCTATGTAAGTATATTGATTTCAATATGTCTGTCTATAGGTTTATTTGTATTTCTATTTCTTGGAGTTTTTATTTATTATAAAATGACTATTCAGGTTTTTTTTACACTTGGCATACTTACTGTACTGGGGTTTATATTTATAATATGGAAAATCAAGGATTATGCTTAACAAAACATATATTATTTTGAGGAGGTGATTTCTGGTTTTTTAACCAGAAGGACATGGCCAAAAGAGGAAAATCGAAAAAAGATAAAAAGAAGGAAAAAGATGAACAGGTCGGCAGTGAAAGTCAGGTAGGCGAAGAAGTTCAGGGAGAAGATACTTCTGAAAATATAGAAGCACCTGTAGCGGAAACACCTGTAGAAGAAGCACCTGTAGCGGAAACACCTGCAGAAGAAGCACCTGTAGCGGAAACACCTGCAGAAGAAGCACCTGTAGCG
>CAYSLJ010000016.1:51754-57701 GCA_964431735.1 uncultured Synergistia bacterium
GAAGCACCTGTAGCGGAAACACCTGCAGAAGAAGCACCTGTAGCGGAAACACCTGCAGAAGAAGCAGAAGTTCTGGAGCCGGCAGAAGAAGAAGAATTATGGATATGTTCCAAGTGTAATAGAGAAAACAGGGGTAAATCCAGATTTTGTTCTGGCTGTGGTGAGTCAAAGGTTAAAGAAGAAGGGCCTGTAGATGACCAGGGAAAACCCAGGGTAGTTTATGCTGATCTTATTATTTACGACAGTAAAGGTAACAGTAAAAGAGTTTCCCTGTTAAATGAACGTATAACTATCGGGAGAGTAGACCCCCTTGCACAGATATATCCCGATATTGATTTGACCTTTTTTGATTCGGAACAGATTGTTTCAAGAAGACACTGTGAGATATTCCAGAAACCTCCGGGACAGTATTTCCTGGTAGATATAGGCAGTTCTAACGGTACCTTTTTGAACCGGAAGAAGATTCAGAAAGGTGTAAGTTTACTTTTAAATGATAATGATGAAGTTCATTTTGCCAAGACGAGGACTATTTTTTCTCAGTCTTTAGATTAAATTTAGAGTATAGGAATTTTCATTTTTAACGCTGTAAAATAAGGCTTACAGGCAATTTATCTAAATAATTTTAAAAAACTATTGACACAATGAATTTTTATCGCTATAATGATATGGTTGTAAAGAACTTTACAACCTTCGTCGCGGGGTGGAGCAGTCAGGTAGCTCGTCGGGCTCATAACCCGGAGGTCGCTGGTTCAAATCCAGTCCCCGCAATTATAGTTTCTAATATTATATAGTATTTATCAGGGATACTCTTTTGAGTATCCCTGAAATTTTAGGAGGTAATAATATGTATACTATTGATTTATCCTTCCATGAAGAACAGCTTAAAAGGACTGTGGAAAGGGCCAGGGAAAAGAATATAATTATACCTACATTTAAACAGATGAGAGATCCCGCTCTTGTGCCTTCAAAAATCAAAGAAAATCTTAAATCTATAGGATTATGGGACGTAAACCCATATAATCTATTCAGAATTACCTGGAAAAATGAACCTGTGCCGACAGGCGGGCTTTTCGGAGATGTAAATTTTATGGAAATTCCGAAGGAAATTACCGGTGTTGATGCAAGAATAATTGCTCTTGTCGGTAAATGGTTCCCTACAGGAGCGCATAAAGTCGGTGCCAGTTTCGGATGCCTCGTTCCCAGGCTTATTACAGGCCAGTTTGACCCTACGAAACATAAAGCAGTATGGCCTTCTACCGGTAATTATTGCCGTGGCGGTGCCTATGATTCAGCTCTCCTTGGATGTACTTCAATAGCCATTTTACCTGAAGAAATGAGTAAAGAAAGATTTCAGTGGTTATCTAAAATTGCAGGAGAAGTTATTGCTACTCCGGGATGTGAAAGCAACGTAAAAGAAATATTTGATAAATGCTGGGAGCTCAGAAATACCAGGGGAGACAATATAATAATCTTCAATCAATTTGACGAAATGGGCAATCATTTATGGCATTATTATCTTACAGGTCATGCCATGGAAGAAGTACTTAATAAATTAAAAGCAGAAGATGCTCATTTCTTTGGAGCCCATCTTACAACAGGTTCTGCAGGAACTATAGGATGTATGGATTATCTGAAACAAATTTATCCTGCCGGAAAACTTGCAGTAGGAGAAGCGCTGCAGTGTCCTACATTATTATATAACGGCTTTGGAGGACACAGAATAGAAGGTATTGGAGATAAACATGTTCCATGGATTCATAATATGAGAAATACTGATATGGTAATGGCTCTGGATGATGAGGTATGTATGAATATGGTCAGATTATTCAATGAACCGGTGGGACATGAATATTTAAGGGAACAGGGAGTTAAAGATGAGTTTATTAATAAGCTGGAACTTCTTGGTATTTCAGGTATAGGTAATCTGGTTGGATGCATCAAAATGGCTAAATATTATGAATTGACTCATAAAGATGTACTTATGACTGTATTTACCGATTCTATGGAACTTTATCAGACAAGGGTTAGTGAACTTGAAGAAAAACATGGTAAATATACAAAGATAGATGCAGCAATTGATTACACCAAATTAATGAAGCTGAGTGTTGATCATATATTGGAAATGAACTATTGCGACAAAAAACGTGTACATAACCTGAAATATTTCACGTGGATAGAACAGCAGGCAAGAGAACTCAAGGAATTAAATGCCCAGTGGTATGATCAGGAATACTGGCATAGAATTCATAATCAGGTTGATGATATAGATAATTTAATTGATGCATTCAATGAGAAAACAGGACTGTTAAAATAAACTGTTATTAAAAAATTTATTATAAATTTTAAAGGAAAAGTTCTGCAAAAGCAGAACTTTTCCTTTATTCTATATAAAATTTTTTACGGGGGTGACTGAAAGTGGGAGTACTATGTCATATTTGTGATTATGAAAACAGTGATGAGAGTCCTTTTTGCGAGAAATGTGGAGAAAGACTCAGGGAAGTTCCGGCCAATAAATATGATATGCCTATAAAAATGCTTCGAGATATAGGTAACAGCCTTGCAGACAGACAGATGTCAGGCACTCAGGAGAAAGTTGAAGAAGCATTTAATGATATTATGGAAATTTCTCAGACAATTCTGGATGAAGCTCAAAAAGATCTGGAACGTAATTTATCTGTAATGGATACTATGTCAGACCAGGTTCTGGACGAATTAGGAGAAGTAGATGAAGGGAGATCCCTTGAAGTATTTTCAAATTTTGTTTCTCAATTTCAATCAGCTCAGGATCAGATCAATGAAGGCCTTTCCATAGCTAAAGAAGCTCTTCAGAAAATGAGAAGTTTTTCTGAACTTGAGGCAGGAAGCGGTAAAATAGATCTTGAAAGAGCCGCATCTTTACTGCAGGGTGGTTTAAATACACTTGAATTTATAAGTGAAGAGTCACAGGAGCCTTTATTTTTAGAGTATGAAGATATAAAACCTGTCCCTCCCCAGATTATGGAAGCAATGGATCAATTGGAAGAAATAATGTCTATGATGTCAGATTATATGGATACAGGGGATAGAGAGAATTTAGTTGAAATTATTGCTTCTTTTGATATGGCAAAGGATTCCATTCAGGATTTACTGGATTCTACCGGTGATGAGCAGACAAATAAAGAAGATGAAACTATTCCTATCGGATACAGACGTCAGTTAAAACATATAGAAGAAGAAAAAACTCAGGATAAAGGTGATGATGGAGATTATCTGGAAATCCAGGAAGAATATAAAGATGAAGAAGAAAATCAGGACGAACAACTGAATTCTTTACATAATGCTTTAGCCGAGCATGGCGATGATGATACTGAAGCATGACCCTTTGTTTTATCGCTTTGTTTTATCGATTAATCCTGTTGTTGTTTACATAAAGATAGGTTCAATTGAAGCTATCTTTATTGTTTTTCTTCTTCATATTCTTCTTCTTCATATTCTTCTTCTTCATATTCTTCTTCTTCATATTCTTCTTCTTCATATTCTTCTTCGTATTCTTCTTCTTCGTATTCTTCTTCTTTTCTAGCCCCTGTTGTTTTGTTATCATGTTGGACAGACTCTGTTGTCTTATTATCACAGGATGTTATATCATAATCTGCAACAGTACCTTCCTTTAATTTCATTCTGGATTTTTGAAGTATAACCGTAATTTTATTCAGTTCTTCTTCAAGGCGCGATAAGATTTCATCTGCATATTCGTCTGCCCCTTTTACTATATTTAACTCTTCTTCTCTGGCTCTGCGCAGTATTTCTTTTGCCTGTATCTGTGCATCTTTGTTCAATTCCTGTTCTGACATCATAAAATTAGTTTTTTCTTTTATTTCGGAAACAAGTTTATCAGCTTTTTCTCTGGCGTTTTCTATTATTTGCTGACCTTCTTTGGTAATCCATTTCGCCTGTCTGATTTCTTCCGGTAAATTTGTACGCATTTTTTCTATTAAATCAAGAAGCCTGCCGCTGTCGATTACTATTATACCGGTCAGTGGAATTTTATGTTGATTTTTTATGGCTTCCTGAATTGCATCTAATACTTTATGAACAGTAATGATAAATACCTCCTTTTATTAAAAATCGTAATTTGTGACGCGTAACGCGTGACGGGATGACCAATTTTTATGTTTCAGTTCATTCATCTCTGGTATAAAATGATAGAAAATTCTGACCATATTTTATTTTTCTTGTACAATTCAGTTTTTCTATTTGCTCTGAATAGTTTTTATATACAGGGTGATGTATTACAAGGACACCGGTATCTTTAATCAATTCTTTTTCCGATAATATTTCCATTACTTCTTCTACATGTAATTCAGGAAAGGGAGGATCCAGAAATATGATATCAAATGTTCCTTCTATACTTTTCAAAACTTTAAATACATCACCTTCTATCAGGTTGCTCTGTTTCTCAAATTCAAGTAATTTTATATTATGTTTTATTATGTTTATTGGGTCACGGTATTTTTCTATGAACGTAACATGAGATGCACCGCGACTTATAGCTTCAAGCCCTATACTTGCAGTACCTGAAAAAAGATCCAGGCAAATTGCCCCTCTTATCCTGTTCTGAATAATATCAAACAATGATTTTTTTATTCTTCCAAGCATAGGGCGGACATGAAGACCTTTACAGCTCTTTATCTCTCTGCCTTTTGCCGTGCCTCCAAGGATTCTTAAATTCCCCATAATATGTATAACATCCTTCATCTGATGGCATTTAATGAAACGCCCCTGCTCACTTCATATTTATAATCGTGATGCGTAACGCGTAAGGCGTGACGCGAAGACAATAACCATAATTTACCAGCGTTATTTTTTTACAGTTCCTGATATTTTTTTGACAATTACTTTTAAAAGATTTAAAATTTATTAGAAAGTCAAAAATTCGACATTCTCTATATTAATCCTTTTAATAACATATTATAGTTAACTCCGTGACAATTTGCAAATTATTTTTGCGTAGAAATAGAGAAATCAGAAAGGAAGTTTTTTATTTTGAAATTTAAAAGAGCTGTAATTATGGCAGGCGGTATAGCAGGGGAGAGGGAATTTTTTTTTAATTTTTTTTCGAAAGACGATTATATAATATGTGCAGACAGAGGATTAAAAAATGCCGAGTATCTTGGTGTTACTCCTGACCTGATAGTAGGAGACATGGACTCTTATGATGGAAATACAGGTAAATTTTCCTGTGCCACCGTTTCTTTTCCAAGAGAAAAAGATAAGACAGATACGGAACTTGCAATTGAATTTGCCAGAGATGTTTCTCCGGACGAAATCATTATAATAGGAGCACTAGGCAGACGTTTTGATCATGCTCTCGGAAATGTCCATTTATTATGTAAAGGTTTTACCACAGGTATTCCTGTGGTAATTATTGATAGTCATCAGAGAATTGATCTGGTATGGAAGAATTTATATGTCGACTCAGGTAATGCCGGCGATGTTATTTCTCTTATTCCTTTCAGCAGTGAAGTAACAGGTATCGTTACATCAGGTTTAAAATATCCTCTTGAGAACGAGACTCTTTATGCCGGAGAGACAAGAGGGATAAGCAATGAGATTTTGCAGATACCTTTTTCCATAGCAGTAAAGAGTGGATTGCTTCTGGTTATAAGAAATTTTATACTCTTATAACGTGACATTGTCATATTAAGGGTCTGTGAAAAAATAACTCCATCATATTTACAGTCTATATCGTGACGCGTAACGCGTAACGCGTGACGCGAGGATAATAACCGTTCTGACAATTTGCAAGGGTTATTTCTTTACAGTCTCTAACTGCAATGTGATATTGTCAAGATAATACTGTGGTGAGCATAAATCAAATTGCGTTTAAAAATGACAGGTGATTTTACATACAAGGGAAAAAGAAATTTGTTATAGAATATTCAGAGTGAAAAGTGAATAAAATAAGACA
>CAYSLJ010000017.1:0-42422 GCA_964431735.1 uncultured Synergistia bacterium
GGTATATATTTTTCTCCAGAGCCTCACCCACCGGAAGGGTGTAGAATAAATATTATTTTTCGGATAGGCTCTTATTACCTGTGATTTTTTCTATTTCTTCTTTTATCTCAAGTAATTCTACTCTTTCCCTGTCAGAAAATTTATCTTTTGTACCTTCTTCTATAAGACAGGCATGACTGTAAAGATCCTTATGGTATGATTTGTTTGAAGTCATCATAGCTATGTCTTTTATAATCTTCATAAGTCTCACTGAAACTGCCATGTCTGTTTTCCCGTACTGTCTTAACTGGGTAAAAGAAAGGTCCAGTATCTCTTTAAAACTTATTCTCATGAGAGATACCAGCAGTTCTCCCGTAAGAGGATCTTTTATCTCCCACGGAGTAATATGCCTCTGTATTATACGAATAAGAACTCGTCCGAGATGATCTATACATGTTACTGCAGTGGTAGGATCATTTATGGCAGGTGATATGGCTTTAAGGGCAATATCTACCATCTGTCTTATGCCGAGGCTTATATCCTGTTGAAAAGTCCTTACTGTACCTGTGTCAAAAGCAGAGATACATATGTCTTTAATCTCTTCCGTTATTTTTTTCCGAGGTGATACGTAAAGAAGAGGAGTTCCCTGAACGGTAAAATCACCTACAGGAATTTTACAGAAAATTTTTATTCCGTATTCCCTTGCTGCCCAGGTCAGTCTTTCATCGTCAATTAATTGAATATAACCGGATTTATTGCTTAAAACAGATACTATGTCTTCAGAAGGTACCTGTGTATATTCATGTTTTTCTTCCCCCCGGACTTTGTCAGGGAAAACACTGTCTATTACCAGCTCTGTTTCCCTGGCAATATGTTCATATATATAATTTATCTGTATGTATTTCGACATATGATCTATAAAATATATTAAAAATCCCATACAAATGAGTGCCATTAATATGGCTGTTGAAACACTGATCTGAGGTACAAATAAATCAGGTTCGCCATGGATTGTACGCAGTAAAAGCAGGCAATAGGTAAAGGTTCCTATAAATACACCAAGAACATTCTGACATGCTGTATCTTCCATAAAAGAAGTCAGAATTCTGGGGGAAAATTGTACAGATGATAAAGAAAGGGCCATGGCCAGCATGGAATAGACAATCGACGTGACAGTAATTATAGAACCTGCTATTGTGCCCAGTACTGTCTGGGCAGTTGCCGGTTCTCCTTCAAATCCGCATGGAAGCCATTTGGCCCATGATAAATTTATTAAATTATGTTGTTCCAGTGTTACAAGTATTATTTCCAGAATAACATAAAATGCAGCTATAACAATGGGACGGAACAGTAAACCTGTCCGTAGATCATATAGTAATTGTTTTATTATAAATTTAATTCTCTGAAACATATGAAATCGTAATGCGTGATGAGTGATGCGTGATTTGTGTCACTATCATTCACTTTTCACTCCTCTCATTCCTTGCATAAAATTCTTTAAATAACTTAAAAATCCTGTATTCATTTTTTAAGAGGATTTTTTTAAATTAGTCGAATTATTCAGAGTAAGTATATAATTTATATAACCTCGTAATACGTAAGTATGATGTACAGGGATTATCCGGCACGCATCACGCATTACGCATTACGAAATAATATCGGGGGTTGATGTTATTGAAAAGAATTGCTGTGATGACAAGTGGCGGTGATTGTCCCGGCATGAATGCTGCTATAAGATCGGTAGTGAGAACAGGTCTTACATATAATATTGAAGTATATGGTATAGAACATGGCTACAGCGGCCTCATAGAAGGAAAAATAGCTAAATTAACTACAGCTGATGTGGCCAATACCATTCAAAGAGGAGGAACCTTTCTTAAAAGTGCCAGATGTATGGAATTTAAAACAGAAGAAGGTCAGAAGAAAGCTGTTTCTTCACTTGCCAGACATGAAATTGACGGTCTTGTAGTTATAGGCGGCGACGGATCTTTAACAGGAGCTAATATTTTACATATGGATTATAATATAAAAGTTATAGGACTTCCCGGTTCAATAGATAATGATATATACGGTACGGATATTTCCATAGGTGCAGATACGGCTCTTAATAATATAATAAACTGTATAGATATGATAAATGATACTGCAAGCTCTCATGACAGAACCTTTATTATTGAGGTTATGGGCAGGAATTCCGGTTATCTTGCAGTAAGATCTGCCATAGCTTCAGGGGCAGAAGCAGTCTTAATACCAGAGGTTCCCTATAATCTTGAAGATATTATTCAGATGATAAGAAAGAGATATGAAGAAGGTAAAACAAGGAGTATTATAATAGTTGCAGAAGGTGTGGGCTCTGCCTATGATTTCGGCAAAGTGCTGACTCTTATGGGTGGATTTGACACAAGGATTATGGTTCTGGGACATATTCAAAGAGGAGGGAGTCCGAGCGTATTTGATAGATTGCTTGCCACAAGAATGGCCTCAAAAGCCGTAGAAGCATTATTGGAAGGGAAATCCGGTTATATGACAGGTATGGAGGGCAATAATGTTACCCTTGTGGACTTTAACACTGTTTTATCCAGTAAAAAGCCTCTCGATGAAACACTTCTGAAGCTTGCAGAATCATTAATCAGTTGAAAGTCGTGAGTCGTGAGTCGTGAAAAGAGTGAAAAGTGAAAGGTGAAAATTAAATTACTGACTTGAGCATAAGCATGTAATAACAGTCTTCCTCCCGTCACGCGTAACGCGTTACGCGTCACGAGATCAGATATTTATTATTTATGCTCACCTCAATAAGAAAGGGAGAGGTTTATGTCATTTAAAAAAGCTGTTTCTTATTGCCTTGTAGAGGATTCATTTGAAGCAGGTAAGCTTGCCATGGAAGAAGTCAGGGAGAAACTTCGTGGACATATTCCTGATTGTCTTTTTCTGTTTACAACTATAGGACATAATATACCGGAAATTATAAAAGGTATATATTCTGTAAGCCCTTCTATCCCTCTATGCGGATGTACAGGGTCAGGAGTAATTACCGGCTCAGGATGTGATGAAGCAAGCCGTTCTGTCGGTCTTATGGGTATTAAGAGTAACACTGTTAAATTTACTCCTTTTATTGTTAAAGGTTTATCAAAAGATGTAGAAAAAATCGGGAGAGATATAGGAAATAAAGTTAAATCCCTGGGATTGGAAAAAGAAGATAAAAAGCTTTTGATTCTTTTACCTGACGGACTTTTTCTTTCTTCCGGCCCTTTTCTTCCCGCCATTAAAGATGAATTAGGCTACCATATTGATTGTGTCGGAGGCACGGCAGGTAACGATTATCATATCAGTTCTCTCACATATCAATTCTGTAATAATGAGATTTATAATGATTCCGTGGCAGGTGTAATAGTTACAGGAGATTTCAACTATGCCATAGAAGTAAGTCATGGTTCGAAACCAATAGGACTTCCCAAGACTATTACAAAAACTGAGGGAAATATATTGTATGAAATTGATAATGAACCGGTTCTTGAATTCCTGAAAAAACACTGGGGAGAAAGACGTTTTTCTAATTTCGGACAGAATTTAAATCTTTTTGGCTTTGGTCAGTTGTTTGAAGGGAAAGGATATTCACAGGATATTATTATAAGAGCCATCCTTGGTTTTGAAGAAAACGGTATAAGGTTAAAAACCCCTCTTCCCGAAGGAACCAGGATATATATGACAAGAAGGGACAGAGACATGGTAAAAGAAGAAACTCAAAAGATGGCAGAAAAACTTCTTTCGTCTCTCAATAAACCTGACGAAGCTGCTTATTTTTATTTTGATTGTTCAGGAAGAGCTTCTCATCTATACGGAGAAACGGAACCTGATGTGAATAATTTGCTTGAAATCCTTGGAGATAAGGATATGATTGGTTTCTTTACATTTGGCGAATATGCTCCTGTAGGAGGAGAAAATTATTTCCATAATTATACAGGGGTAATTCTTGGGATTGAATAAAATGGAAGAATATCTGGAAGAAATAAAGAGATTAAAAGAAGAAAATAAAAAATATATTCATGAGATTGAAAACCTGACCTGTGAGATTACGAGGTTGGAAGCAACTGTTATAGAGGAAAGGGGTATGGCAAATACAAAACAGCGTGCTTTAAACCTCTTTCAACTTCTTTATCAAAAAATTATTTCTATAAAAGATAAAAAAAGTATTTTTTCTGTTACAGTTAAATTTCTCGCTGAAGAACTTGGCTATGACAGGGTTATTATATATATAAAACGTGAAGGTATATTTGTTGTTGTTGATTCTTACGGATACAGTGAAGAAGAAAAAAACTGTCTCTCTGATCCCTTCTTTTCATCTGATGTTGAAAAGAAAAAAGGTATTGTCATTAACGGCATGAACAGAAAGATATATAATAAGATATTTTATGAAGATAAATTTCATGTCAGGTATTTTATTTGCGTTAATTTCCTTTATAATTCCGAAGGAAACTATATTCTTTTTGCAGGAAATAAAACAGAGGATACTATAAGATATCCCCGTCTTACACAGCTTGACCTGGAAATGTTGCAGACTCTGGGAAAACTTCTGGTAATTGCCATAGAAAATGCAGAATTATATACAGATCTGGAAGATATGGTAAATAAGCGAACAAAACAGCTGTCAATAGCAAATAAACAGCTGATAAAAGCAAAAGAAGCAGCAGAATCGGCAAATAAATTAAAAAGCGAATTCCTTGCTAATATGAGTCATGAAATACGTACCCCTCTTAACGGTATAATCTCTATGACAGGTCTTTTGCTGGATTGTAATCTCACACCTGAACAGCTTGATTATGCCAGAACTATTTATAAAAGCGGTGAAATTCTTCTCACTGTTATCAATGATATCCTGGATTTTTCTAAAATTGAAGCGGATAAACTGGAACTTGAGTGTATGGATTTTAATCTCAGGGAGATTCTTGAAGATATTATGGATATTCTTGCTCTGAGAGCCCATGAAAAAAATCTTGAAATAAATTGCCTTATAAGAAATAATGTGCCTGTATACCTCAGGGGAGATCCGGGAAGATTGAGACAGATACTTATTAATCTCATAACCAATGCCATTAAATTTACTGACGAAGGTGAAATAAAAATTGAG
Organism: uncultured Synergistia bacterium; assembly: GCA_964431735.1. Taxonomy (GTDB): domain Bacteria; phylum Vulcanimicrobiota; class SpSt-956; order SpSt-956; family JAKJGF01; genus CALARM01. The sequence continues at coordinate 5,105 of CAYSLJ010000017.1, forward strand.
ATTACGGAAGAAAGTGAAGAAAAATCTTCTGTTACCGTGAAGTTTTCTATAATTGATACAGGTTCAGGCATACCTGAACATCGCAGAGATCGTCTCTTTAAATCCTTTTCTCAGATAGATGCTTCTACAACCCGCAGATACGGAGGTACAGGGCTCGGACTTATTATTTCGAAAAAATTATCTGAAATGATGGGAGGCCATATTGGTTTTGAAAGCATTGAAGGAAAAGGCTCGGAATTCTGGTTTACAGCCGTTCTGGAAAAACAGGGGAAGGAAGAAACGATTTTTATACCTGAATGTATCAAAGGTAAACCTGTGCTTATAGTAGATGATAATTCTACATCTCTGGCCGTTTTAAGAGAATATTTGACTTCCTGGGGATTTATTGTTCACGATGCTCATTCCGGTATGGAAGCCCTGGGAAAATTCTATCACGCTATTTCCTGTGACGAACCTTTCACTATATGTTTTATCGATGCTTATATGCCGAAAATGGACGGTGAAAGTCTCGGAGAAAAAATAAAGAGCGATATGGTTTTATCGAAAACAAACCTTGTCCTGTTGAGCTCAGCTATTACAGCAGATATAGAATATTTAGCAAAAAAAGGATTCTCAAAATGCCTTGTAAAACCTGTTAAAAGGGATTTACTTTATGAAGTAATTCTTTCTATGGCAGGCCAGAAAATTGCTGCTGAAGATAAGTCTATAGAAAAACTTACAGAATCCAGGATAGAAGAAAAAGATAAAAAAAATATACATATTCTTGTAGTGGATGATAATACAGTCAACCAGAAAGTAGTCCTTCGTATATTGAAAAGAACAGGTTATAAGGCCTGTGTCGTAGGTAACGGGAAAGAGGCTATAAAAGCACTTCGTGAGATCGATTACAATATGATTTTAATGGATGTACAGATGCCGGAAATGGATGGTTTTGAAACTACCAGATTTATCCGACAGATGCAATCTCCGGAAGAAAGAATTCCGATTATAGCCATGACTGCCCATGCAATGAAAGGAGATAGAGAACTCTGTATTGAAGCAGGTATGGATGACTATATATCGAAACCAATACAGATGCAGACTCTTATAGATATAATAGAAAAACATCTTGTTGCAAATACCCTTAAAAAAAGAGAAATTTATACTGGCAGACCTGTAACTGATAAAGATATTCTGGACCTGGAAAAACTTTTATACAGGGTTGATAATGACAGAGAATTTTGCAGAGAGATTCTTGAGGAATCTATGAGTATTATCAAAGAAGAAAGAGAAAAATTAAAAGAAGCTTTTTATAGTGGAAACAGAAATGATTTAAGAGTCAGTGCCCATAATATAAAAGGAACATCTGCCAATATATGTGCAAATTCTTTACACAGTCTGGCCTGTGAAATTGAAATAAGCTCAAAAGAATTTTCACTGTATGATCCGGATATTATAGAGAGGTTAACGGCAGAAATTCAAAGGCTTGCCGGTGTGGTGGAAAATATTATAATGAGTTGTGAGTTGTGAGTCGTGAAAAGTGAATGAATACCTTACGCGTTAACCGTCACGACTTTAATAAGGAGGTTTTATATGAAAAAATGGGGAATTTTTTTCTTATTATGTTTTACCATGTTTCTCTTCTGCTCCTGCCAGAAGCAGGAAGGAAATACAGCAGATGAAGGGAAAACGGAAAAATTGAAAGTCGCTTTTGTATATGTAGGTCCTATAGGAGACGGTGGATGGTCCTATACCCATGATAAAGGAAGACAGGCTATGGAAAAAGAACTTCCTTTCGTGGAAACAACCTATATAGAGAATGTGCCGGAAAATGCCGATGCTGAAAGGGTTTTTACAGAACTGTGTGAAAAAGGCTATAAGCTTATCTTCGGTACAACCCATTATATGGGTGTAATACAGAGAGTTGCAGCCAAATATCCTGATGTAGTATTTGAAGAGTGCACAGGTTATGAAACATCGAAAAATATAGGCATATATTTCGGAAAAATAGAACAGGCCAGATATCTTACCGGTCTTATGGCAGGTAAAATGACTAAAACCAATAAAATAGGCTATGTAGCAGCCCATACTATACCGGAAGTCATAAGAGGTCTCAATGCTTTTACTATTGGAGTAAGAAAGGCAAACCCGAAAGCAACTGTTCATGTAGTATGGACTCATACCTGGTATGATCCTGCAAAGGAGAGGGAAGGAGCAGAAAGCCTTGTAGATATAGGTGTGGATATAATAGCACAGCATCAGGATTCATCTGCAGCACAGCAGGTAGCGGAAGCGAGAGGCATTTATTCCATAGGCTATAATTCCGATATGGCATCTTTTGCACCGAAAGCTCATCTTACTGCGCCTGTATGGAACTGGACTCCTTTTTATACAAAAACAGTAAAGGAAGTTTATGAAGGCAAATGGCAGACCTTTTCATACTGGGGAGATATGAAAGATGGCACAGTAGGACTGGCACCATTCGGGCCTATGGTTCCTGAAGATATAAAAACACTTGTAGAAAAAGAAAAACAGGCTTTTATTGATGGCAAACTGGATGTTTTTTCCGGCCCCATAAAGGATCAGCAGGGAAAGGTAAGAATTCCGAAGGACAAAAGCCTTACCTGTACAGATAAAGAGCTTGTTGAAATGGAATGGCTTGTAGAAGGTGTTGCAGGAGAATTGCCGGGAAAATAGTGAGTCGTGAGTGGTGAAAAGTGAAATTGTCCATTACGCGTCACGCATCACACATCACAAAACTACCCATCACGCATTACGCGTTATGATTGTCACTGATCCAGCACTTTTCTTATAGCCTGAGAAATATCCTTCATCGTGAAAGGTTTCATTAGAAGTTGTTTTATGCCTGCAACTTCCGCTTTTTCTGAATTTATAGATTCGCTGAAACCTGTACATATAATAACAGGTATGTCAGACCTTATATTTATAATCTTTTCTGCCAGTTCTATACCTGTCATAACCGGCATTGTCTGATCTGTTATTATTATATCGAAACTGTCCGGATTTCTCCGGAAGATTTCCAGAGCATCTATACTGCTTGATGTAGAAATAACGTTATATCCCAGGCGTTCAAGCATTTTTACAGAAAAATCAACAAGGTTTTTTTCGTCATCAACAAAAAGAATCCTTTCGTTACCTCCCTGTAGAGGTAATAAGGCGTTTCTTTCTTCCTTCCTGTCATAACTATCTATCAGAGGAAGATATACATGAAATACTGTACCTCTGTCCGGTTCACTGTATACGGTAATTTCACCGTCATGGCTCTTTACTATGCCATGGACTACTGAAAGCCCCATACCTGTCCCTTCTCCTGATTTTTTAGTAGTAAAATAAGGGTCAAATATTCTTTCCATAACAGAATGGTTCATGCCATGACCTGTATCACTTACGGAAAGTTTTGCATAATATCCGGGAGATAATACGTTGTATTGTTTTGATGTTGCCTGATCTATTTCAATATTTTCCAGTGTTATTCCAAGCATTCCTCCTTTTTCTCTCATAGCATGGGCAGCATTTGTAGAGAGATTCATTAAAATCTGATGCATCTGGGTCATATCTGCCATAATTATAGAGTTTTTACCTTTTATATCCTGTTTTATTTCAATAGTTGCAGGTAATGACGGCCTGAGCAGTTTAATAGCTTCTTTTATAACAAGAGAAAGATTTAAAGGTTTTTTTTCCTGTTCGCTCTGGCGACAGAAGGAAAGGATCTGCTTTACAAGATCCTGTGCCCTGGAACATGCTTTTAATACCTGTTCCATATTTTCTATAGCCATATTCTGCCCGGACAGGTCATCTACAGTCAGTTCCGTATATCCCTGTATTATGCCAAGGATATTGTTGAAATCATGGGCAATCCCTCCTGCAAGGGTTCCAATGGCTTCCATCTTTTGAGCCTGCCTGATCTGCTGTTCCAGCTTCTTTTTTTCTTCTTCCGAGTTTTTACGGTTCAGAACATTTATAAATATTTCACTTACAACTTTTATAAGAGTTATATCTTCAGTTTTCCAGACTTTTTGCTTTTTTACGGCACTGAAGCCGAACATGCCGAGCAAAGATTTATTTAATATAAGTGGGAATACCAGTAATGATTTAATATGAAGTGACTGCCAGAGATTTTTTTCAGCTTCTGCTTCAGGCGGAAGTTCGGAGATGTTAAAAACATTAAGATATTCCAGATTTTTTAATTTATCTGTTGACCAGTAAAAAGGTTCTAAAGAAATATTGATAAGTTTGTTTAAATTTGCTGTAATGCCAGGTCTGCACCATTCATAACCATAATTAATAGTCTTTACGTCACCGGAAAAGACATAGATATAACTTCTTTCAACTCCCAGAAATTCCCCTGCAGACTTCAGGGATTCATTTATCCCTTTATTAATATCAACGGATTCAAGATTTATAAAATTACCTGATATAGCGGAAACCAGTTCCTCCATAGAAATCCTGTAATGAAGGGAATGTACCAGCTTTTTTAGTTCACCTGTTCTCTCTTCGATTATTTCTTCCTGTGTTTCATAGATAATTGAATTTCTCATAATAAGTGCCACAATAGGGGAGAGAGAATCCATAACACGCATGATTTCAGATGTCCTGTATGAGTCAAGAAAGTCCAGAATCAATAAAAGACCGGTTCTGGCATTTCCAATCTTCAGAGGTACAGTAAGAGAGAGTCCGAAACCCATAGAATTGAGAATATTTCCAATATAAGATGGCATTTCTTCCGGTTTCCATATTTCTGTCTTATTCATGGTATGACAGAAGAGAGCCAGTTCTTGAATTTCAGGACTTTCAGAGAGATATTGCCATCTGGCAGGACATATATTGATGACTCTGTGTCCCTGTTCTCTCTTACATTGAAGGAGAATTACGACTCTTCCGCCGACAAGTTCTCTTATCTGTTCAGTAAGATATTTCCCGAGTTCGCCCGGGTTCTCGGCATAACTTAAAATATGTTCAAGTATATCAAAAATCATTAATTGAAGTGCTTTCATAAGGTCAAATTCTCTATTGCTTTCTCTATTTCCTTCTGTATATTTTCTGTGGAAACTGTTAAGACCTGCCATTTAAGGCCCGTATAAGAAGAAATTTCATTCAGACTATCTACGGGGATTTCCGTGAAACCTGTATGGAGATAAAGTAAATAACTGTGCATTTCTTTCATGAAGGTTTTTGCTATATCACCTTTAAGACCAAGATGTTTTTCAAATATTTCTTTCCATCTTACAAGCCATTCATTCATTAAAAAAAATACCCTATCTTTTCTGAGCTCTCTGTATTTTTCTCTGCCGACGAGTATTTCACAGCAGTTTATACCTTCCACCCTTGTTACCTGTCCATTCAATTCAAAATTTCTCATAGATGGAGAACAATCTCCATATAAAAGCAAAATTTTATTACCTTTATGAATTTCTTCTTCCATAGTTTTTTTTAGTGAAAAATTTAATTTTTCCGGTTTCATATGAAGTATACTGTCAAGAAATATAACATTAAGATTTCTTTCTTTCATATATACTTCTATTTCATTACGAAATATTGAACAGGAAATAATTGTTATGTTCATATAGTTACTTTCGTAAAGCGTAATGCATGATAATCGTGACACGTGACGGGTAAGTTCCATGACTCACGACTCACGACTCACTTTTTACTCTTCACTATTCACGACTCTCTGAGAGACGAAATAATTGCCTGAATATTTTCTACCGGCGTATCATATGGCACATCAGGGCCTGATGTGGCGAGAATGAAATGACTATCATTTCTTCTGTCCTCCAGTATTTTAAGACATTTATCTCTGATTTCTTCGGGCTCTCTTTTATTAAGGATAGTTCCGTCAATATTTCCCAGTAAAAGTCTTTCTGAACCAATTTTAATTCTTGCTTCTGAAAAACTGTCTCTGTTATCTATGACAAAAGCCCCCACATTCGGAAGATCTGTATAGTAGTCCATTACGGGAGTAATAGTTGTCCCTCCATGATGTAAAACAACAGGACCTCTGACTTCTTTGAAAACCTCTTTGTACACAGGTATTACAAGTTCTTCAATAATCTTTTTGGTAACAACGGAAGGATTTGAGAAAACAGCAGGAATAACAAGAAAATTTGCTCCGTCGCAGAGAAGAGCATTTGCCCAGTTTATAAAAAACTGTCCTGTTTTTGCCAGAACTTTTCTGGCATCGTCTCTGTTAAACATAAGTGTATAAAGCCATACATCTATACCCATTACAAGAGCCGGAAGATCGGCAGGGCCGAGTAAAATACCTGCCAGGGGTATTTCTTTGCCATATTTTCCGGCAAGTTTTTCTGTAGATTCTCTTATATATAATAACCTTTTTGAAGAATTTATATCGGCCATTGGAAGTTTAAAAAATTCTTCTGCAGATTTTACTGAAGGTTCTGACATATTGGGAGGTTGATTGTTGAAAAATTTAACTCTGCTGCCGAAGGCTTCTCCTTCGGCTGTCAATACGAAAGGGGAAAAAGCTATATCAGGATGAAAATGTTCTATTACTGCACTCTGGCCTTCCACATATGCATTGGAATCTGTGTAATATTTCTCAAGAGGACAGTCTGTAAGTCTTGCCCCGTAAAGGCTTAATGTAACACTTACTGCCGGCCTGTCTGAAGTTTCTCCTTTAATGGCACAGGTAACCCTCTCCAGGCTATTCATTTTAATCTCCCCTTCTTAAAGAATTTTTCCACAGTTCGTCCATAAGCTCAGATACTCTGAAAGCATTTCTTGCTGTTCCGTCGCCTCCCACTTCTGCTAACAGTTCCGGTTTTAATATAAATACCGCTCCTCCTGCAGCAAGCTGAATATGTCCTGTAAGGCCTCTTCTGTCTATTTCATTACGTACTTTTTTGATATTCACAGCAGTGGTATACATCATGGCTGAAACTGCAATAACCCTTGCATTAACCTCGCAGGCTTTGTTTACAAATTCTTCAGCAGAAACATCATTGCCCAGGTCATAAACCTGCCAGCCTGAAATCAAAAGGGCAGAAACTACAAGTTTTCTTCCCAGAGAATGATAATCGTCTTCTATATTTCCTATAATAACAGGACCTTTATTTTTAGAGGATCTGGAATGAGCATTAGCGAAAACTTTTGAGAGAACATCATCGGCAATTATTCCTGCTACATAACCCTGGGCCAGTGTAACTCCGTCTTCTTTTAACCACATGTCTCCTATTTCACAGAGAACCGGTTCCAGTAAATGAGATACAGATGCTTCATAACCATGAATTGATGCAAAATCGTCAATGATACTGTTTGCAAGACTTCTGTCACCATCAAGTATCGAGGCAATTAATTTTTGTCTCAATGTGTCCATACCTTCCCCTCCTTATTTTATTATTATGAAAGGAGAAGAATTTTTTGTCAAGGTTTTATTTTCAGCCGGGGAATATATATGTTATAATAATTGTGGAGGATGTAAAAATGGCAGAAAGTAACCTGGCAGTTTCAATGAAAAATATAACAAAAAGATTCCCTGGAATAATAGCCAGTAATAAAGTGAATTTTGATGTGAAAACCGGAGAAATTCATGCCCTTCTCGGAGAAAACGGTGCGGGAAAAAGCACTCTTATGAGTATCCTTGCAGGTCTTTACCAGCCTGACGAAGGAGAAATTTTTATAAGAGGTAAAAATGTCCGAATAAGGTCTCCAAGAGAAGCTATAGAGCTTGGCATAGGTATGGTTCATCAGCATTTTATGCTTGTTGAACCAAATAATGTAACAGAAAATATAGTTCTTGGACATAAGAGCCTGGGATTTTTCCCTGATATGAAAAAATTGAACGGTGAAATAATCGCACTTTCTGAAAAATACGGAATGCCTGTAGACCCTCAGGCCAGGATATGGCAGTTATCGGTAGGGGAACAGCAGAGAGTTGAAATATTAAAAGTTCTTTACAGAGGAGCAAATATTTTAATTATGGATGAACCTACTGCAGTGCTTACTCCTCAGGAAAGTGCCGAATTGTTTAAAACTATGAAAAAAATGACAGAAGAAGGTCATTCCATTATATTTATAAGTCATAAGTTAGATGAAGTTATGGCCATATCTGACAGGATAACAATTTTAAGAGGAGGATCTTTTGTCAGTACCGTTCCCACCTCTTCCATAGATAAAAAAGAACTGGCGAGAATGATGGTAGGAAGGGATTTGCTTTCAGTTATAGAAAGGCCTCAGGGAGTAAAGAAACAGAAAGAAATATTGAAAGTAGAACATATATCCTCTCTCAATGATAAAGGGCTGGAAGCTCTGAAGGATGTGACGTTTTCCATATATTCCGGAGAAATTTTCGGTATTGCCGGAGTTGCAGGTAACGGCCAGGGTGAATTATCGGAAGTGTTGTCAGGTCTGAGAAAAGTCACGTCAGGTATGGTTCAACTCTCTGATGAATATATAACAAAATCTCATGCAAGAGAGCTCATAGACAGAGGAGTAAGTTATGTTCCTGCTGATAGACTCGGTGTCGGACTTGTGCCAAACCTGGATGCCTGTGATAATATTATATTGAAAAATTACAGAAAACCGCCTGTAGGGAAGGGTATTTTTATTTCTAGATCTGCAATGGAAGGTCTGCTGGAAAAAATGATTGTCGATTATGAGATAAAAATACCGGACAGAAAAGCTCCTGTAAGACTCCTGTCGGGAGGAAATCTTCAGAAATTACTCCTTGCAAGGGAACTGGAAGGAGATCCGAAACTCATTATAACAGTATATCCTTCAAGAGGTCTCGATATAGGTGCCACGGAATTTGTCCATAAAGTCATTCTGAAGCAGAGAGAAAGAGGTGCCTCCGTTTTACTTGTCTCGGAAGATCTGGATGAACTTATGAGCCTGAGTGACAGAATAGGGGTCATGTATGAAGGGAAAATAATGGGAATCCTTCAGAGAGAAACCTTTAATAAAGAAGCCATAGGTCTTATGATGGCAGGAACAGAAAGTAACTGAATATGGTCATAGGATTTTTCTTGTAAATGTAGAATAAATATATTCCAGGAAATTATAGTTTATATGTGAAGAGTGAAAAGCGACCCCCTGTGGTCGCCCGATACCGGTGAAAATACGCATCACGCGTCACGATAAAAACTTATAACAGAGTTACCATATGCAATTAACATTTGAAAAACGTATAACCAGGCCGACATGGCTTTCTTATGCAGTCCCTGCCGGTTCAATAATAACAGGTCTTTTACTGGGGGCGGTTTTTCTTTTCTGTGCAGGAGTAAATCCTCTGGAAGCTTATTCCGAAATGCTCCATGGTGCTTTTGGAAGTAAATATGCTTTCTCAGAAACAGTTGTCAAAACAATTCCTCTTATACTTATAGGACTCGGCGTGGCAGTGGCATTCAGGATGTTGCTATGGAACATAGGAGCTGAAGGGCAGTTTTATATGGGAGCCATAGGAGCTACATGGATTGCCCTTACTATGAGCCATCTGCCTGCACTTCTTCTCCTTCCTCTGATGTTTCTGTCAGGTTTTCTTTTCGGTGCTCTGTGGGGTCTGATACCGGCTCTCCTTAAAGCCTTCGGAGGAGCAAATGAAATTATAACTACCCTTATGTTGAATTATGTGGCTATAAATTTCTGTGATTATCTTGTCTATGGCCCGTGGAAAGACCCTGACGGCAAAGGTTTTCCTCTTACTGCCCAGTTTTCCGACAATGCCTGTCTGCCTCTTTTATACAAGAGAATACATCTCGGCCTTGTATTTGCCATAGTCTCAATAATCATCATTTATCTGGTCATGAATAAAAGCAAATGGGGTTATGAGATAAGGGTTACAGGAGAAAATATAAGAGCCGCCGGTTACGGAGGCATAAATGTAATCAGAAATATACTCCTTATTATGATACTATCAGGCGGTATATCAGGTATAGCAGGTATGGCAGAAGTATCGGGCCTTACTCACAGGCTTCAGCATGGTTTTTCTCCAGGTTACGGCTATACTGCCATAATTGTTGCATGGCTTGCCAGGCTTAACCCGATAGGAATGACCCTTGTGGCATTTCTTTTCGGCGCCCTTTTAGTAGGAGGGGATCAGATACAGATGTCCATGAATTTACCCGGTTCTATGACAGGAATAATACAGGGTGCCATACTTTTTTCCGTCCTCGGCGGCGAAATATTCAGCCATTATAAGATCAGGTTTTTGAAATAGTGAGTCGTGAAGTAAGCTTTTAATATGGATTTAATCAATCAAATCAAAGAAGAAGCAAAAAAAAATTTCCTGAATGCCAGAGGCAGTCATGACTGGTCCCATACGGAAAGAGTTTATAATCTTGCCGTTCATATAGGCAAGAAAGAGGGTGCAGATATGGAAATTTTATCTATTGCTGCCTTGCTCCATGATATCGGAAGGGATTGTGAAAGTAAATCAAAGGGACTTGTGTGTCATGCTGAAAAAGGTGCCTCTATGGCACAAGAATTGCTGAAAAAATACAATATCCCTTCTGGAAAAATAGAAGCTATTGTTCATTGTATATCGACTCACAGATTCAGAGGGAATAAATGTCCATCTTCTCTGGAAGGTAGAATATTATTCGATGCTGATAAACTTGATTCCATAGGTGCAGTAGGTATAGGAAGGGCTTTCCTTTTTGCCGGTGAAACAGGTGCGAAATTGCATAATAAAGATATTGATATCTCTAAGACATTACCTTATACTCAAGAAGATACGGCATGGAGGGAATTTATATTTAAATTAAATAAAATTAAAGATAAAATGCTTACTGAAGAAGGGAAAAGAATTGCCCTTGAAAGACATAAAGTAATGGCAGATTTCTTTGACCGTCTTAACATGGAAGTAGACGGTTTGGGGTAACTATTTATTGAGCATGGAAGCTCTAGAAGTCCCCGCTATAATCCGTTAGGATTTAGCGGTGGGAGCGGTCACTATTCTCCTGTTACGCCTTACTATATAAACTGTAGATATAATGCAGTTATTTCCTTTGATAGCTGAACGCTTACGAAAAACTTCGGAGGTTTTATGTATTATAGAAAAATTCTGATAGCAGACGATGATACGACTATTTTAAGATTATATACAAGTGTATTGACAAAGAAAACTTCTGTTTTAGAAGAAGATTTTATCCTGGAAACATTCGAGAACGGCAGCTCTTTACTGGAACATTTTAAAAGTGAATGGAACAGCGGAAACAGAATACCTCTCTGTATACTCGATATGAATATGCCCGGTATGAATGGTCTGGAAACTGCCAGGGAAATAAGGAATATTGACAGTAATGTTATTATAATTATTGTTACTGCTTATGCCAACACATCTCTTGCAACACTGAAAGAAAGTCTCAAACAAAATATTTATTACATAAGAAAACCTTTTAATAAAGAAGAAATTTATTGCCTTACAGATTCTCTTGTTAAAGGATGGAATAAAAATTTTGAAGTTTCTAAATATAAAGATCAGCTTGAAGAACTGGTAGTTAAACGTACCTGTGAACTTGAAACTGTTATTGAAAAGCTTGAAAAAGAAATTGCTACAAGAATTCAGGTGGAGAAATCACTTCGTGATAGTGAAGAGAGATACAGACATATTACCAATACAATTACAGATTATATCTATACTGTGCATTTACAGGATAATAGACCTGCAAAAACAATCCACAGTCCCGCCTGTGTTGCCATTACAGGTTACAGGACTGAAGAATTTAACCTCAATCCCTATTTGTGGTTACAGATGGTACCGGAAGAGGATAGAAAGATAGTAAAAGATTATGCCGCACAGATTTTATCAGGTGGAAATGTAAAACCGGTAGAACATCGTATAATACATAAAAATGGCTCTGTAAAATGGATAAGAAATACACCTGCTCTGCATTATGATAAACTGGGGAACCTCCTTTCTTATGACGGACTTGTTCAGGACATTACAGATAGAAAACAGGCGGAAGAGGCTCTCCATGACAGACTTGCCATGGAAGAACTGGCAACAATTATTTCAAGTTATTTTATAAATCTTCCTTTCTCCGAAGTTGACAGGGAAATTATCTGTGCCCTTCAGTCCATAGGAGAGTTTGTGGGAGTCGAGCGATGTTTTATAAGTCTTTATTCAGGTGAATATAATAAACTTGAACTTATATATGAATGGTGCAATAATGATGTAATACCCGGCGCAAATATGGTGTTTCTGGAACAGATATTCAATGATCCGGAAAAGCTTGAAAAGTTTGATCATCTTTATATATCATCCCTTTCGCCTTTTTACGGAGACACCGGTATAGGGAAATCACTGATTCAGTCTTACGGTATACAGTCCATACTTATTATTCCTCTCAGGTTCAGTAATAAGCAGACCGGATGTTTCGGCCTTTATTCGGAAAAGAGTGAAAAAGTATGGAAAGAAGAAGACATAAGGCTTTTAAAGATGGTGGGAGAAATATTTGTTCATTCTCTGGAAAGGAAACAGGCAGAGGAAGAGCTTAAGAAATACAGAGAACGTCTTGAATATCTTGTAGCAGAACGTACGGCAGCACTTACAAAAGCGACTGACCAGCTGGTAAGAAGCGAACGTCTTGCTGCCACAGGCCAGCTGGCTGCTTCTATTGCCCATGAAATAAATTCACCTCTTCAGGCAATAACAGTTTTGCTGAGCAATCTCAAACTTAAATATAAAGATGACGATTATCTGTCAGATAATATTGAGATACTGAGAGACGCTTTCGGAAGTATAAGGGATACAGTTAAAAATCTTCTCGATCTTAACCGTCCTGGTAAAGAAAAAAAACAGCCAGTACATATAAATAAAGTTATAGAAAATACAATTTCCCTTTTGAAAAGTTATTTAAAGAAAAATTCTGTGAAGATTACTCTTAATTTGTCTGAAAAAAATCCTCTTATTATAGCGTCACCCCAGCAATTGGGACAGGTTTTTGTAAATCTCATAAATAATGCTATAGAAGCAATGAGTGTTTCAGAGAATAAAAATGAAATATTCATAGAAACAGATTTTGAAAAAGAATATGTTATAATTAAAATCAGGGATACGGGAATCGGTATACATGAAGAAGAACTAAAGAATATCTTCGATCCATTTTATACAAAGAAAAAAGTAATGGGTATGGGGGTTGGACTCACTATATGTCATGGTATTGTCGAAGAAAATAAAGGTACCATAGAGGCGAGAAATGCTTCAGGAGGAGGAGCGGAGTTTGTTATAACTCTACCGGTAAAACAGTAATCAGTGACCGGTAAACCTGTGAGTATTATAAGCATCTTGCCCGTCATAATTCAGTAAAAAGGAGAATTACCATGAATAAATACAGGATACTTTTAGTTGATGATGACCGGTTAATTTTAAAAGCCATGTCTTTATCAATTAAGAACAAGGGTTACAGAGTTACTACTGCATGCAGTGGCGAAGAAGCAATTGATATTTTATCAAAAGAGCATATTGATTTAGTCATTACAGATCTTGTTATGGAACAGGTTGGAGGAATTGACGTTCTCAGAAAAGCAAAAGAAATTGACAGCGAAATTATGGTTATCATATTGACCGGTTACGGAGATATAACATCTGCCATAGAAGCACTCAGATCTGACGCAGATGATTATCTGTTGAAACCATGTGAAGATGAGGAAATTTATTTTAAAATAGCAGGTTTACTTGAAAAACAGGATCTCAGAAGAAAAATAAAAATCTATGAGAAAATATTGCCTGTTTGCAGTGTATGCAAACAAATAAGAGATGATACGGATAAAGTTCATGGAACCGGTGACTGGATGTCACTGGAGAATTATGTCTGTAAAAAATCAGGTATGGAATTCTCCCATACCTATTGCCCTGTATGTAAAAAGAAAGTACTTGAAGAATTGAAAAGAGAGTTCGGCGGGTAGTGAGTTGTGAGTCGTGAGTCGTAGAACTTACGCTTTACGCGTCACGAGAGCAGATATTTATTATTTATACTCACCTCAGTAACTTCCCTGAGTTCTTTTTTCAATCCTTCAAGTATAAACAGTGTGGCAGTTTTATTCAGATAATTTTCAGGATAAGGACTTGTAGACGAATAAATACACTTAAAGCATCCGTTTTCACATTTACATCTCATTACCAGGTCAAAAGCCTGATTTACAATATGATGGAATAATGCGGCCCCTTTTAAGGCATATCCTATTCCTCCAGGATATCTGTCATATATAAATACAGTAGGTTTGCCTGTTACGGGATGAAAAGGATTTACTGCAGTTCCAATGTCTCCTGTTTCACATAGAATAAATACAGGAATAATACAGGAAATAACATGACCTGCACCATAAAGTCCTCCGCTTATATCTAGACCTGCATTCCTGAGAGTCTTCTGTACGGACCCTGACAGGGTAAACCAGAAACCTGTCGTTTCCATAACAGATGCTTCAAGATTAATGGGTAATGTTTTTAAATACATACCTGTAAGTAATTCTATCTGTCTGTATGATGTACATTTTTCTTTAATCTTAAGTTTTCCATGATAAATTTCTTTGAACAGAGTTTCTTTAACCGGAGATATTTCAACTTCTGTTATAATCTGTGGTTTTGTATAATATCCTGCTTCATCTGCCACTACATAGATTTTTTTCTTCTTTTCATCCAGTTCCAGAACTCTGAAGGTTTCCCCCTGATGTATATATATAGCATGGGTATGAAAATAAAATTTTACATTTCTTTTATATATGTATCCGAGTGTATTACAGGGAGGGGAATTATTCACTATTTCATAGTTTTCGCCGGAAGAAGAACGTAAATGAAAATCTTCTGCCGGATAATAGTTATCTATATTCCAGTGAAACCTGTGTTCTTTGTAAAATAAATAGTTTTTCTCGTTGTACGCCCTGATAAAAGGTAAGAGAGAACTGCCGAAATAATATTCGTCTCCCTCTGAAAGGGGCAGTTCATAAGATGCACATCTCAGGTGCCCGTCTGTTATATAAGGATTATCAGTATCTATAATGCAGGTTTCATAATTTGAATTGAAGAAATCATTTCCATGATGGAGATAATACTGATCGTGAGGAGAAGCAGATGAAATTACTACGACTATAGAAGAACCTGTTCTTCTCCCCACCCTTCCTGCTTCCTGCCATACACTCATAATACTTCCAGGGAAACCAACTATGACACAGGCATCCAGTGAGCCTATATCCACTCCTACCTCCAGAGCGCTTGTAGTTACTACTCCCAGAATTTCTCCTGATACAAGCTTCCTTTCTATTCTTCTTCTGAGTTCAGGCACATATCCTGCTCTATAGGAAGTAATTCTGTCTACAAGAGAAGAATGACTGCCTGAAAGTAGATCCTGTGTTGTTTTCATTATTATTTCAGCCTGAACCCTTGTCCCTGTGAACACTATTGTTCTTACATTTGAAGATATGAGATGATAGAGGAGAAGGCTTGCTTCCGTATTTATACTTCTCCCCGGCCCTTCTTCCTGGGCAGGTTCCCAGAAAAGAAAGGTTTTTTCTCCGGAAGGAGCACCACTTTCTCCTATAAGCTCAAAATCCAGAAGAGTAAGTTTTCTGGCAAGTTCAAGAGGATTGGCTATTGTAGCAGAAGAACATATAAATTGCGGATTACTGCCATAATGGTGACAGATTCTCCTGAAACGCCTCAACACAAAGGCAATATTCGAGCCGAATACGCCTCTGTATGTATGTAATTCATCCATTACAACAAATTTAAGATTTTGAAAAAAATGTTTCCATTTTTCATGATTCGGTAAAATACCAATATGTAACATGTCAGGTGTAGTAATAATAATATTTGCATTTTTTCTGAGTTTTTTTCTTGTTTCTTTTGGAGTATCACCGTCATATATGCCGTAATTAAAATCTCCGTAATAAAAAGCATAATTATATTTTTCAAGTCTTGCAGATTGATTCTGAGCCAGAGCCTTTGACGGGAATATATAAAGAGCTTTATTGGATATGTTACCCATGATGGATTCAATCACAGGAAGATTATAGCAGAGAGATTTTCCACTTGCAGTTCTGGTAGATATAACTATATTTTTCCCTTCTCTTATGGCATTTATGGCATCTACCTGATGGCTGTAAAAACGGGTAAGATTCCCTTTATTTAATATTTCTTCCAGCCTCCAGTGGACAGGGTTTTTTAGTTCGCCATAAACCGGTTCTATGGCAGGAAGGTTTTTTTGAAATATTATTGCTTTTTCTTCCCCTATTTCCTGGAAAAAATTCATTAATAAATCATGGTAAAACATGTTGATTACCTGTTTTATGAATCGTGATGCGTAATGCGTAATGCGTAATGCGTAATGTATTCACTCGCATCACGCATTACGAAGAATATTCTCTACAAATTTCAATGCTTCTTCTCTTGTTTTAATTATTTCTTCAACCTGCTGTTCTTCTATGAGATAAAATATTTTTTTAAACTCCGGCCCCGGTTTCAGATTAAATAATTCAATTAAATCATGTCCTTTTATCAGACGGGGACTTCCCCATAAAGGTTTTATCTTATTATAATAAATGTTTAATATATGAGTGACTTCCTCTCTCGAGACTATTCCTGCAGAAAGTGCTGTAAAAAGTATAGCTATACCATCATTACCTGTGTTACGAAAGAAATCCAGAATAAATATATTACCGGTTTTGTTTTTTCCCTGAACTATATCTCTGTAATATGTTACGAGTCTGGTTATAGTATCTGTCTTATAATTACTCATTTTAAGATTACGACAGATATTTTCTATTGAATTATATGTTCCCTGAAGTAAAAAACTGAATTTTGTCATGGATTTTCTGGATGGACCTGCCATATAAATGTTTATCTCTTCTGAATATTCCGGAAACATATGTATAAATTCTCCTGAAAGTATGTTTTCCAATGTTTCGTATATATGCCAGTCCTGCTGTGGAACCTCCGGAATTATAGCCATAAATAATCCACTGTCATACATCTGTTTCACATATTTAGAACTTTGATCGGAGTCAAGCATTTTAAACAGTTCTGTTTCTATTCTTTCCCGTGAAACCCTTATTATTCTGTCTTTGTAGCTCTCTATTAATTTAAGTGTATCAGGGGAAATATTAAAATTTAATTTTGATGCGAACCGGAATGCTCTGACCATTCTCAGAGGATCATCTGTTAATGAGTTCTCTGAAACCACTCTTATAATTTTATTTTTGATATCGTCTATACCGCTGGTCGGGTCTATAAAATTACATTCATGACCGGAAAAACAATCATTAAATGATATGGAAATGGAATTTATGGTAAAATCTCTTTTATATATGTCATCAATTATATCATTGCCTCTTGTTTGAGAGAAATCCATCGTAAGTTCGCTGTTTCTGTTTTTTTTTATTACAACCCTTCCTGTTTCCTCTTCTTCGTCAAGCATTACAAAAGAACCGCCTGTTCTTCTGGAGAATTTCCTGGCAAGTTTAAGGGCCATATCAGATGTAAAATCCATGTCAGTATTTTTATTAACAGTGCCTGTGAGATAATCCCTTATTATTCCGCCAACTATATACACTTTGCTGTTAAGTTCTTTTGAGAGGAGGAAAAGTTCTCTGTAAACGGGATCATTCAGAATAGTCTTTTGTAAATTCTCTAAATCTATATTCAATTAAATCGTAACGCGTGACACGTAACGCGTAACGCGTCACGAATCACCACTCACTTTCTCCAATGCTTTTTCTTTATGATTTTTTATTTCTATATTTTTGGGAGCCATTTTCAGTGCTTTATCGAAACATTCAATAGCTTCTTTATATTTACCGAGAGCCAGTAAGATTTCGCCCTTTGTATCCCATGCAGCATAGTTATCAGGTGTCAGTTTTATAGCCTTTTCCACACATTCAACTGCTTCTCTGTAATGTTTCAATTTATATAAACTATTTGCTCTGTTATTCCATGCATAACTGTATCCGGGATCAATGTCCAGAACCTTATCGTAACATTTGATAGCTTCTTTATACTGTTGTTCTTCATATAGAGCAACACCTCTGTTAAACCAGGCAATAAGATAATTTGCATCGATATTTATTGCTTTATCATAACACTTGATGGCTTCTCTGTATTTTTTCTGTTCTGTCAGAGAATCACCTTTATAAATCCAGGCATTCCCGTATTCTGGATTAACCTCCAGTGCTTTATCATAACATTTAATGGCTTCCGTGTATTTTTCCTGACCAAAAAAGGCATTGCCTTTGTTAAACCAGGCATAAAGATATTTCGGATCAATCTTCAACGCTTTATCATAACACTCAATAGCTTCTTTGTATTTCTTTCTTTTTGCCAGAACAAGACCTTTATTATACCAGGGGGCACTGTACAGAGGATCAATTCTTAAAGCTTTATCATAACACTCCAGGGCATTTTCATAGTTTCCTTCATATTCCATGGTAAGCCCTTTTGAAAACCAGATTTTGCTATAATTAGGGTCAATCTCCAGTGCTCTGTCATAACAATTCAGTGCTTCTTTATAGTTACCCAGTTTATGCATGGCATTACCCCTGTCAAACCATGCATAGGTATATTTACTGTCCATCTGAATAGCTTTATCGAAGCATGTGACTGCATCTTCATTTTTCCCTGTGTCAAATAATGTTTTCCCTTTACTGTACCAGATCCCGGCAGAGGGAGAAAGTTCTATGGCTTTATCAAAACACTCTATTGCTTCTTCATATTTTCCCAGTTTATACAGGTGAATTCCTTTACTGTACCAGGCATCAGAATATTTCAGATCTATTTCAAGAGCTTTATTGTCACATTGTATTGCTTCTTCATATTTTCCCAGTTTAAATAGAATATTTCCTTTATTTATAAGACCATGAACATATGATGGTTTTATTTCCAGAGCTTTATCGTAGCACTTAATGGCTTCTTCGTATTTTTTCTGAATATATAAACTATTGCCTTTATTTTCCCAGGCTTCCAGATATTTACTGTCTTCATTCAGTGCTTTATCATAGTACTTTATAGCTTCTTCGTATTTGCCTTCATAATACAATCCCATTCCTTTACCATTCAGTGAACATGCAGAACCCGGTTCAATTTCTATGGCTTTATCAAAACATTTTATGCCTTCATCATATTTGTTTTTATCATAAAGGGCATATCCCTTGTTAATCAATGGAACTATATATTTCGGGTCGAGCTCTATGGCTTTATCATAGCATTTAATTGCTTCTTCATAGATTTTTATCTGTTTCAGGGCATTTCCTCTGTTAATCAGTGCAGGAATATATTTCGGATCAAAATCCAGTGCTTTATTGTAATATTTTATTGAGTCTTCATAGTGCTTTTTTTCACTCAAAGCCAGTCCTCTGTTATTTAATATATAGGGGAGAGATTTCCAGGCAAGAATAGATAACAATACCGCTGCGATTACAGCAATCACAGATATACCATATTTTTTCCCGGAACTGTAATGTTGCTCTATATGTTTCTTAGCCGGTTCCCCCTTTTTTTTACCAGGAAAATTTTCCAGCTCAGATTTCATTTCTCTGGCACTGGTATAACGATCTTTAGCTTCTCTTGACAGAGCTTTCATAACGATATCTTCAAGTTTTGCCGGCACAGAAGGTTTTAATTCTCTTACCGGTTTAAATGAAAGCGGAGCCTGTGGATGTTCACCTGTAAGAAGGCAGTGCATGGTTCCGCCGAGAGAGTAAATATCGCTTCTCGGCTCAGGTTTACCCTGGAAAACCTCTTCCGGTGCAAAGGCAGGTGTTCCGATTACGGTCATTGTGCTTTCACTGCCGGGTGTTATGGGCCTTGCTATGCCGAAATCTATGAGTATTATTTTTTCGTCTTTACGAACCATAATATTGGCCGGTTTTAAATCTCTATATACAATTGGCGGTGACTGATTGTGGAGATAATCCAGTGCATCCAGAATTTCTATAGACCATTTTATTACTATATCTTCAGGAATACCGTCTTCTTTGTAAGAATTTATAACTGTCTCCAGGTCTTTACCTTCAATATAGTCCATTACAAGATAGTAACGTCCGCCTTCTACAAAATAATCTTTTACCACAGGAAGGTTGGGATGTCTCAGATGATAAAGAATTTTTGCCTCTTTTCTGAAACTATCAATCATATATTGATTTTCTTCCGTAGAAACTGCAGGTGTTAACATTTCTTTTACCGCGCAGATACTCATTTCAAATCTGTGATCAACTGCTTCATAAACTGCTCCCATACCGCCACTCTTGATCTTGCCTTTTATTTCATAACGTTTATCAAGCATTGTACCGATTTTTAAACCATCACAGGGATTGACTGTTTCTCTGCCACAGTTTTTACATAATCTTTCATTGTCTTTATTTTCATAACCGCATTTGTTACAGTATATGGCCAATTTTTTACACCTCAGGGGCGTGACGCGTGACGCGTGACGCGTGACGGGTGGAGGCTATCCACACACTCAATACTCACTATTCACTGTTTACTCTAAAAGTCCTGCTATGTGAATAATTCTGGAGAAAAAAGAGGATTTTTTTGAAAAGTGTGAAATTTTATAATTATAGTTAGTTTCATAACTGATAATCTCTTAATGCGTGATGCGTTATGCGATTACGAATTACACGTTGCGAATTATTTACGATTTAATAAGTTATGAAATAAAATACAATAACAATTTTTTACGCCTCGCGTCACGCGTCACGCGTCACGAATTATTTAAATATAAAATACAATAAAGATTCCTCGCGTCACGCGTCACGCGTCACGCGTCACGAATATGAGGTTGCCCTATGCTTTTGGGACTTAAAACTGATATCGGTTCTGGAAACAGGGAAAAAGGTAATGAAGATAACCTTATTGCTCTTAATCTTCATATAGATAAAGGGCCAGATTGCGGGGAATATCATATTCTACTTCTTGCCGATGGCATGGGAGGGCTTGATAAGGGTGAAATGGCCAGTGCCCTTACAATCAGAGGAATTACAAAGCATTTAATAAACAGACTTGTAACTGAAAAAGGAATATTTTCCTCTCATGAAGAACCGGTTGAACCTGGAATACTGTTAAAAGAAGCTATAGAAATGTCCAATCTTCTTGTTTATAACACAGGAAAAAGAGATAAATGGTCCGGTGAGATGGGGTCGACTATAGTTGCAGGATTAATAAAAGATGGTAAACTTTTTATAGCTCATGTAGGTGATAGCAGAGCTTATTTAATAAGAAAAGACAGAATAGAAAAACTTACTACAGATCATTCTCTTGTACAGGCTCTTTATGAGAGCCATCTGATTAATACATCTCAGTTTTACAGCCATCCTCAAAAAAACATTATAACCAGAGCAATAGGATTTGCTCCGAAAGTGGAAATTGAAATAAACGAAAAAAGAAAAGGTAAGCCTGTTACACTTCAGGAAAATGATTTTATACTGCTCTGCAGTGATGGATTATCTAACGTTCTGGAAGGAGAAACAGATATACTGGGGACTGTGAAAAAACATAGCAATAATCCTCAGCTAATAGTGAATGAACTGATAGAACTTGCAAACTTAAGAGAAACAGATGATAATGCTACTGTAATATGTGCTTCCATAGAAGCAAAGGATCTGGATTTTTCCCGTGCTATACCGGCTTCTGTGAAAAAAACTGTTTCTAAAAAAGCAATTCAGAAAAAAGTCCCTACTGTAACGCTGTCACCTCCTGTGATTTTATGTCATTATTGCGGCCATAAAAACTTCCTGGGAGATATGAACTGTTCTTCCTGCGGAAAACCTCAGATATTTATTTTAAGAAAACCAGAAATAATAATAATTGACGGCCCTGATAAAGGCAAAAGTCTTGTAATGGAACGTGATGAAATGTATATAGGAAGAGAGGATAATTGTAATGATCTGGTCATACATGAACCTCCTGGAAGAGAGTTTATATCCAGGAAACATCTGAGAATATTTAAATCCTCTGAAGAATACTGGATAGAAGATCTTATGAGCTCAAATGGTACAAAGATAAGAGGACAGCAGATACGTGGAAAAAAACTAAAACTTATGGATAGAGAGCTGATTGTTCTCGGTATGAATACACTGGAGTTTAGTATGTAAATGAAATTATCTGTCACGCGTCATGCGTCACGAATTACGAAAGGATAATTTATTATGAAAGAAATACTTAACAAAATAAAAGGTTATTTTAATTTTACACAGAGCCTTGTTATTACATATATAATCTATGCATTAAAAACTCTTCTTCTGATTATGATATTTGGAATAGGCGTGGAAACGGTCCTGGACGGGTGGTTCTATAGCAGTTATATTTCGTGGAAGGTGGGTATTACGGCAGCAACTACCATTATGATAATTGTTATATTCATATTCTGGAAACATACCAGTTTCGCGGAAAAATGGACCATAGCTATTGTATTTCCCATTATATTTTTAATAGCAGGTACTATTATTTATGGAGTGGAAAATGAAGGAGGCCCTTTTATATTCAGGCAGGGTAACCCCAGACTTATAAGCATACTCTTTTTATTTGTAGCTCTTATAGAAACTATAATGATTACAGCAACATATAAAATAAGTGGTATATTTAAAGTATTAATATTAATTATGTTATTTCTTACGATAGCAGGTTTTTCCATACCGATAATCCTGTCTCAGAATCTTCAACAGGCCCTTCAGGGGCAGGCATCTACATTGCTGGGTTCACTGCCTTTCTTTCTCAGACCGACTTTCCTTGGATTGTTTTTATTTTTTCCGTTTGTAATATTTATTATTATATGGGAAATAGTAAAAACCGTCAAAGAAGGAGTGAAAATAGACAGAATAAAAATTGTATATCCTCTCATACCTTCATTATTATTACTTATAGTAGGAGTCAGAACACTGATCTTCAGTGCCCCTGTTGAAAAGATATTTTCTCCTGAAGACTTTAAAGGTAAAAGAGGCAGAGCCAATATAGCATGCCATGCTCAGGGAGGACATATCGTAAGTTTTTCAAGCCAGAAAAATTTTTATGATAATGCTGTTTTTAATTTATTAGATGGCGATTTATGGGGAAAAAACTGGCAATCAGGGGAAAATGCTCCTTTCCCTCATGAAATTATTATAGCTCTTTCTTCTTCCAATATACATAAAGTAGATCAGGTAATAATCTATAATTCACCTCAAAATGATAATTCGGCAGTGAAAGATGTAGAGGTTTTTGTATCTCCTGATAAAATGGATAAGTTTATCTCTGTGGGATTATTACGATGCAAACAAACATCTTCACCACAGGTTTTGAAATTTAAAAAAGAAGTATCGGTAAAATTTGTTAAACTCAGAATAGGTTCAAACTGGGGCAATCCTACTATGACATCAATGAAAGAAGTTGAAATATCAGGTCCGGAGACTCAATCCCTTGATATTAATCCCCTTAAAGGAAATTTAATGAGTGAAAAATCAGGTGTAAGGCCTGTAAGTTATGCGAAAAATAAAGAAATAATAGAAACCCTTCCTTTCAGGGAAAAGATTTCTAATATGGATGCAACAGCTGCTTTTCAGATTAATCCGGATAAGCTTCCGGTAGAAATAACCTTCAATTTACCTGAAAGTAAAACCTATATTGTTGATAATTTAAGATTACATTTTTTTCCCTCTGAAAATAAAGCCGGTGCAAATATGACAGAAGTGAGAGAGTTTGAAATACTACTTTCCCCTGACAGTCCTGTAGATGGTTTTATCTCAATGGGCCGTTACCTTTGCTCTACAGGTAAATCAGATCAAGATTTTTCATTTTTACCGCACAAAGCAAAATATGTAAAGTTGAAATTTATGTCAGGCATAGATAAAGATAAAACAGTTGTCATTCAGGATCTGGAATTATACCAGCCAGTAGTGAAACATAATGATGCGCAGGAAGAAGAGAAATATCAGTCAGGCCTTAAAGGCTTTTATTTTTCCGGTAAAAATTACAGAGACTTTTTCAGAGAAAAGGTAGACTTTAACATAGATTTTAACTGGGGTATAAAGAGCCCGATTACAGGTATGGGCAGTAAAGACTATTGTATATACTGGGAAGGTAAATTATATGTTCAGGAAAACGGATATTATGAAATAGGGGTAAAAGCAGTCAATGGTTTTCAATTATATATAGATAATCAGTGTGTAATGCAGAAATGGAATGGAGAAACTTCCACGTCGGATCAATGGATAACAAGTAAATTCAGACTTGTAAAAGGTGCTTATAATATAAAATTAAATTACTATCATCAACAGGGTGATCAGGGTCTTCTGACACTTGCCTGGAAAAAACCCGGTGACACTGATTTACAGGTGATAGATAGAAAATATCTGGGTCATAAAATAACTGAAACAAAAGAAATACGAACACCAAGACAGGCAGTTCAGCTTGGCCTGGACTGGCTGGGAGATGATATTTTAGAATGGCAGGATAAAAATAAATGTTATTCCTGTCATGCCCAGCCTCATGTAATTCTGGGATTTACTGCAGGAGTTAAAAATGAATATAAATATAATATGAAAGCAGCTATGTCAGTAATGGATATGTTAAAAAGCGGTATAAATAAAGATGGTTCTCTGGCATTTCCCCTGTCCGAATCACTTACAGCTCTCCAGTTTGTCGCTATTGCTATGGCAAATTATGATAAATATGTAGGTGATCAGGGAGGAGATGAACTTATGAGAATTTCTAATTTTCTTGTAGCAAAACAAATGCCTGCAGGAAACTGGAAAAATGATAATTCAGAACCTCCTGTACAGCAGGGAGATATTATGTGCACTACAAATGCACTCCTGACCCTCCTTCAGGTCTTTAAAAAGACAGGAGATGAGACAGTCAGCCCCAGTATACAGAAAGCAAGTGCATGGCTTGAAAAAGCAGTCCCTGTTACAACACAGGATATGGCTTTCCAGATAATCGGTTTATCTTCCTACCCTTCCCCTGATGCGAAGCGAATCATAGAAAATGATATAAAGAAACTTTATACCATGCAGAATGAAGACGGAGGATGGGGAGAAGGAGAAGGAACAAAGAGCAACTGCTTCTCTACAGGACAGGTTGTATATGCTTTAAAACTGGCAGGGGTAAAATTATCCAGTACGAATTTCTCTACAGGTATTAAATATTTAATAGAGAACCAAAATGTATTTGGTTCATGGCCATTGGAAAATACACAGTCCAGGCGGCCTTCAGAAATAGGTCCTACTGTATGGGCACTTACGGCTCTGGCCAATACCTACGAGTCTCTTATTATAAGTATAATAAATCCTGAACATGAACAGACATTTACACCTGAAGATGTGGAAGATGCCTATCCTATAGAAACAAAAATTTACAGTTCTTCTTCTTCAAAAATAAAACAGGTAGAATTTTTTATAGATGGTAAATCTATAGGTATAGTAGAGAATGCTCCTTATAAGATAAACTGGAAGCCTCTGGGCTATTCCGGTGGAAAACATAATATAATGGTTATAGCACGTGATACTGAAGGTAAAGAAGCTTCTGATATAAAAACAATATTCCTGGATAAATCATTGAAGATAGAATTTGTAAAACCTGTGGAAAGTAATATTTCTAAACCACAGGTACAGTTAGAGGTAAAAATAGAAAATAAAATTAATTCTCCTGTTACAAAAGTGGAATATTATCTGGATGATAAGTTAATACAGGAGGCAAATAAAGCACCTTATGATATTACCTGGAATACGATTGGAGTCCCCAACGGACGTCATGTGTTAAAAGCCAGAGTCTTTAATAAACTTGGAGATAACTCTACATCAGAAAAAAATATCCTGGTAGACAGAAAACTTGAAATAAAACTGAAAAAGCCAGTCCAGGGTACGATTGTAAGGGATAAAATAGAATTTTCTTCAAATATATTAAATAATTCCGGTTCTCCTGTAACAAGAGTAGATTATTATCTTGGAGAAAAATTATTAGGTTACTCAAAAGACGGAAAATCTTATAATTATACCTGGCCTGTTAAAGGAGTTAAAGACGGAGATTATACCATAAAAGCTGTAGTTCATAATGAACTTGGCGAAAGTGTTTCTGTAGAAAGTAATATCTCCATAGCTCTTTCCCTGCAGATATCTATTCAGAATATTCATGAAGGTGATATCCTTACAGGGAAAAAAGAAGTTAACTGTAAAATAATTAATAAGTCACGGGTACCAATTTCAGACGTTGTATATTATCTGGACGATAAAATTATAAGTAAATCCAATAAACCGCCTTATAAAATTATCTGGGATACAACTGAATATGCCAGCAGAGATTATACGTTGAAGGTTGTTGCAAATTCTAAGACAGGTGCCAGATCTCATTTCCAGATAAAGATAAAGGTGGAACACCCGATTGTAAATTCTTTTTATGCTACCATATTAAACGAAGAAGGAAAATATGTACCGAAGCTTCAGAAAGATAATTTTATCATTGAAGAAGACGGAGTTCAGCAGAATTCTTTTAACCTTAGCATATGTAATGATGGTAATCCAACGTCTTATGGTGTTATGATAGATACGGGCCAGAAAATGAATGATTATTTCCGGGGAATTACACCATCAATACAGAAATTTCTTGGTTCTATAAAACGTGGCAGTGATTCTTCTGTTGTTGTATTTTCAGATTCCGTATTAAAAAAGACAGCTCTTTCTGGTGATAAAAAGGATGTCCGGCAAATGTTGGCTGATGTTAAACCTTCCGGAGGTTCTGCTATATATGACTCAACAATGGAAACCATAAGGATATTAAGAAAATCTGAGAAGAGGAAAGTTATAATATTATTTACGGCAAATATAGATGAGAATATTGAAGGAACAGGGCCGGCCAGTAAATATAAGCTTGAAGATGTATTAAGAGAATCAAGTAATAATAACTGCCTGATATATATTGTTGCCGTAGGTCCATGGGCAGATCAATATCTCCTTATAGATCTGTGTGACAGTACGGGCGGAAGATTTTATGCTGCACCGGATACCAAATCTATTGATGATTTACTAAAGATTATAGCCTTTGATCTTACCTATATGTATAATATAACATATAAGTCCTTAAACCTGGCAAGAGATGGTAAATGGAGAGAGGTAAAAGTCACAATTAAAGATCAGCCCGGGTATATAATAAATTTCCGTAAAGGTTATTACGGGGCAAAATATTAAAACTCGACTCTATTTTTTTACTGGATTTATATTAAAATCGTAACGCGTCACCCGACGCGTTACGACCATAACCGGTGGAATACTTAACATTATAAGCACTCTAAATTTTTAAAATGGTAAACCCGGTATATCCGGGCCAGGTAATTTTTGAATAAAGTAATTTTTTATTTTATTTCTCACCCTTCTTTTTATTTCATCCTGCCTCATTTCTATTAGATTAATAAATTTATCCAGGTAATGAAGTTCCCTGTCGGGAGTAACAAATACCGATGTGTTTGCCCCTATAGTATTTAATATCCTTTTTCTGTCTTCTGAAGATAATTCTACATCTCCTTCCTGAACACTCAATACAGTAATAGTTTTTTCTGTGTTCTCTTCTTTTCCATTATAATCTTCATCAACATAAACATTCATCTGGAACTGTGTGCCTCTTACACTTGCCACAGAGGTAGGTGTTTCAATTTCATAATCCTGTTCTTTACCGGTAATTTTATTCACAAAAACTGAAATAGTTCCAATAACAATTTTAAAAATAGAACAATTTTTATTATCTTCCGTTACAAGAGTTTTGAGCTGAAAAGTTGTATTTGCCTGTATATGAATAAGGCTTCCATCGGAGAATTCCAGGTGGGCCAGAGATTCATCACCTGTCCGGACAATATCTCCTGCACCTGTTATTTCACTATTTCCCTCACGAACATTTATGACCAGGCTGTTTCTCTGAATGTTCACAGAACCTTTATCATTGAATAAATTACCTTTAAACGCTTCTGCTCCATAAGAAGCATTTATTAAATACAGGAAAAAAAGCAAAGAAATAGATATAATTGATTTTAACATGATAATCATCCTTTCTGTCTTATTACTGAAACAGATGAAATTATAATTATAGTTAGTTTCATAACAGTTTATAATTAAGTAAGGAGTGAAAAGTGAGTGGTGAATAGTGAATAGTTGGTAATGTCCTGTTTTTTTCATTTTTCACTCTGATTAAATTCTAATAAGTTATGAAATACACTATATTATATTACAGAAAATATGCCATAAAAGCAATATTGATCTATTTTATAATTTTATATTATGTTATACTGAGTACGGTAACAGATGAAATGGTTACGAACTTATCTGGAATGGTAATAATTACATAAACAGATAAATTAGTAACCGAAATTTTGGTCGTGACGCATGATGCGTGACGGGAGTAAAACCTCATGTCTACAGAGGTAAGAGTAATTGAATGGTGAGTAAAGTATGGCAATTAAAGGAAGAGATAATTGTGGATATGTTAAGTAATGACAATATTAATTTATTTAAAGAGCTTGTAAGTCTTACCTATGGTACAGAGGAAGAAATAGATAGAAGGTCTAAAGAACATAAGTTATACTCTATCATCATAATAAAACCTGTGGAACAGGTAAACGATACTATTATAGAACATTATTCCATGGAGCTTAAAGGAATAGGCATAAGTAATTCTACATGGGATGAAACACTCTGGGCTTTCAGGGCTACCGTAAACGGGACAGCTATACAAAAGATAAAAGAAAAAGGTTTTATTGTTCTCCTGGACAGGAAAATAGAAGTTGTTCCTCTGTCTTCACCACCATAATATACTCTTAAATACAAGCCCTACAAATCTCAGGGGATCTTTTATCGGATTCATCTTACTCTTCTCATCTCCATAGATTGTCTTTACCGGAACTGCACCTATTTTATATCTTCTTCTTCCTGCCCTTATAAGAAGCTCACTTTCCAGATTAAATCTATTGGAAACAAGAGGCATATTCGTTAATACTTGTTGTTTTATAACCCTGTAACCTGATTGGGTATCCTTTATCCAGGTAAAAGCAAGAATACTTACAATTAGAGAACATGTAAAATTTGTAAAGATCCTGATGAGTGGCATACCTGTACCCAGTTTACTTCTTGTTCCTATAATTATATCATAACTCAGAAGAGCTTCAATCAGTGCCGGTATTTCCTCTGGATCATGCTGTCCGTCGCCATCTATGGTAACTATAGCATCATATTGATTTTCTATAAAATAAGAAAATCCGGTTCTCAGAGCACCGCCTTTACCTTTATTTTTATCATGTCTTATATACAGGGCATCAGTTTTTTTTACTTCTTCAGAAGTCCTGTCTGTTGAACAATCATCAACTACAAGTACTGTATTTACATGTTTTTTTGTACCTTCAATTACTTCTCTTATATGCTTTTCTTCATTATAAGCACATATAAGGGCAAGTATTTTTCTGCAATTTTCTCTGTTCATAATCAAACTTTCTATGAATATAGTTACTATCACTGGTAACTTAATAAAGTCTTTAAATTACTGACCTGAGCATAAGCATTTAATAAGAGTCTTCCTCCCGTCACGCGTTACGCGTTACGCGTCACGAGAGCAGATATGTATTATTTATGCTCACCACAGTAAATATTTACTTCGAAAAAGAATTATATCATATTTTTTTCTTTGAGTAAATTTTGACTATAGTTTTTGCCCTTTTTAAGAAATCTGCAAAACTTATAGTTATTGAATAAAGGAAAAATAACTGTTAATATAGAATTAATTAATGGATAATAAAAATCCCTGTATTACATCATTACGAATCAGAAAAAGGGGGGATTACCCGGCTATAAACCGGGATAAAATATGGAATGTCCTAAATGTAAACAGGAATATGGTGAAATGATCACCATATGCCCTATGTGTTTTATAGAGATTGCTCAGCCGGTATCACCTTCTATAACAAGGAACAGGAAAGGGAAAAAAGAAATACCTGCAGACAGTGACAGTAAAAGTAAAGGTTTGCTAGCCAGTTCTTTTTCAAGCTGGTTCGGAGGCAGGACAAAGGAAGCTGCTCCTGTTGTAAAACAGGAGAAAAAAAGAGGTCATGAACATAAATTTACAAAATCAAGTGCTGCAGATTATGCCTCTTTTTCTATAGATACAGGGGTAACGGAAATGCCAGGCGTTGAAACCTTTCAGATTATGTCCCCATCTCAGAGCTTTATCACTGACCCTGTTAATCTTATTACAGAGGGCTCTTTTTCGGATAAAAGTGAGCCTGCTATAATGGATAATAGTGTGGAAACAATGGTTCCCTCTTCTGTTCCTGCTCCGACTTATGAAGCACCTGTTCGTGGAACAGCAACCAGAGGGAGTCCTTCAAGGGAGCAGCTGGCCCAGGAACATTACAGAAAAGGCTATGAATATGAAAAACAGAATAGACTTAAAGAAGCACTTGCAGAATACGGGCAGGCTGTAGCTTTTAATCCAAAATGGCCGGAACCTTATTACAGGTGTGGTTTAATACTGGTTAAGAATAAAGATTATAATACTGCTTTACAGAAGCTTCTTGAGGCTGTTAAACTTGATCCTGCAAATGCAGATGCTCACTATCAGATCGGGAAAATTTATGTTGATAGAAATTTTAAAGAAGATGGGGAAAAATATTTGAAACTGGCTGTCAGTAAAAATCCTAAATTAACTGCTGCAAAGAATTTACTTGAAAATCTCTATGGGAAAGTAGCTTCTGTTACTCAGAAATCATGCCCGAAATGTAATTCTCTCCAGAGTAACAGAGCCAAGTTCTGTGGAAACTGTGGTTATACCTTCCCAAAATCATAGATTTACAAAAAAAATATAATTTAGTAAAGAATTCGTAATAAAAATCTGTTATAATATATTTGAATCATCGATAAGGTGTTGAACTGCCGGTGTGTTCAGATAATTATGTAAAAGCAGAAAATTTCATCCGTTCAGGAGATGAACATTATTCAAAAGCCAGTTATAAAATGGCTTTGAATGATTATAAACAGGCAGAAGAACTCTGTCCTGATAAAGATATTTATAAGTATAAAACAGGAAAATCCCTTCTTGCACTTGGCAAAATAAAAGAAGCTTATGTTTATATTTCTTCTGCCCTTCTTCTTAATCAGCAAAATTCGGAATATAACAATGGCCTTGCTTATGTTTTTTATCTTATGGGAGACATAGAAAAAGCCTGTGAACTTGCAACTATAGCAGTAAATCTCTCACCGCAAAACTCTCTTTTTATGCATAACCTCTGCACGATAAATATGGAATTGTTAAACAGGCAAAAAGATATAACTTCTGATGATATTGACATAATAGCCCTTGAGTATGAAAGAACAGGTATAAAAGACCTGGATGTTATAACAGTATCTGAGAATTTTTCCAGACTTGCCATGCTGTTTTTCAAAAAAGGTTGTCTGGAAAAATCCATGATATGGTTTCGGAGAGCTTTAGAGTTAAATAAAAAGAACCCGGAATTTTACATAAATACAGGAGCAGTGTACCTTCTGGAAGGTAATTATGAAGAAGCTAAAGGGGAATTTAAAAAAGCCCTTGCGTTAAAATTTGATTTTATTGCAGCTCATAGAGGTCTGGCTCTATGTTATGAGAAAGAAGAACAGATTGCCATGGCCATACTGGAATATGAAAAACTGTTAAAAATAAAACCTTCTGATAAGCATAGCCGCAGTAGTCTTGACAGAATTTACTATTCCCTGAAAATAAAAAATATGACCTTATCTTTTTTGAATTTAGGTAGAATATACCTGGGAGAAGGAGAGCTTGAAAAGGCTCTTTACGAATTTCAGAATATTATAAATATAGGAGGAGAAATATTTGAACTCATACCGGAACTTAACCTGCTGGGAGAATTAATGATTATAAGAGGTAAATATGGAGAAGCACTGAACATTTACGAAAAATCTGCTTCCTTATTGAATAAACTTTATGGAAAACTTAAAGAAAAATACATGAAATCAGAAGAAGTTGCAGAAAGTTACAGGTTTTTTTCACTGGTAAAAGCAGATACGGAAAGAATACACTGTTACAGGATGCTCAGAAAGATCTATTATGAGAAAAACCTGTTTAATATGGCTGAATACTGGGAATTTCATCTCAAGAAATCTATCTGTGATGTAAACACACATTTAACGTTTTACGGATTGTCCCACGGAGAGCAGCTTCTGTCTGAAATAGAGCAAAGCATTAAGCTTTTTTCTGACAATTCTGACTGTCTTTTGTCTTTTGCTAATTGTCTTTATGAAACAGGTAAATATAAAGAAGCCTGTGAGATTTACGGAGATATACTTGTTATCAATTCTTTTGAAGTTATTAAAAATAAAGAAAAATTATATTTTTCACTTGTTAAATGCCAGGATATGCATAGATTTAAGGAAATGTGTTTAAAAACCATAAAAATGAAGCCACAGGACGGAGGGTGTTATTTTCTTCTCGGAGAAATTCTGCTTAAAGAAGACAGACTGACAGAGGCAATAAGAGCTTATGAGAACTCTTATCGTTTAAGTGGCAGAAAAATGTTTTTAAAAGCTCTGGCCAATGCTTATGGCTTACATGGTATAGCCCTTTACAAAAAGGGATATTTAGTGGAAGGGGAACCTCTGTTACAAATTGCATCCCGTCATGGAGATAAAACTATTATAAATAAAAGTGTTGTTACTCTTGGAATTATTTATTACCGCTGGAATAATCTTGAAAAAGCGAGAGAATTTTTCTTACGCATGTCAGATAATATAACTGCCTGCAGATACCTTGGTATGATATGGGAAAAACTTTTATGTCGGAATGAAGCAGAGGTTTATAACAGAAAATTTCTGTCAGAACTGGATAAAAGTTCTTATAAGTCGATCTTTTACAGAGAAAATTTATCTGATGTTGATTATCATTTAAAGGATGTAGATACACTTATAGAGGAGTATGAAAGAGCTATAGAGCTGGTTCCGGATAACAGTTCTTATTATAGAATTCTTACTGACATATATGACGAAATACAAATGCTTGACGAATTGAGTAATAAATTTTATCGAAAATTACCTGAAAATAGACTTTATGCAGTTATATTTATTCACACAGGTAATAAATATCTTAAAAACAAATTGCTTCAGAAAGCAGGTTACGAG
The DNA here is from genome assembly GCA_964431735.1 of uncultured Synergistia bacterium. GTDB lineage: Bacteria > Vulcanimicrobiota > SpSt-956 > SpSt-956 > JAKJGF01 > CALARM01. Next base: position 38,162 of record CAYSLJ010000017.1, read on the forward strand.
TATGAAAAGTCATTACAGGCAGGTCTTATGACAGAAGAACTTGCACTTGCTATAAATGAACTGGCCCTGAAATATTATGAAGAAGGCAATATTGATAAAGCTATAGGAAATTTTAACAGAGCTATTGAAATATACAGAGACTGCTCTGATGCTTATTATAATCTGGGTAATATATTTCTGAAGAAAGGCAATATAGAACAGGCAATACAGTATTTTATAGAAGCTGTTACAAATGAAAAAAATAATCAGAAAAAAAGTAAATTTCTAAATACCCTTGGTGTTACGTACCTGAAATCAGGTGATTTTAAGTCAGCTTTTACGGAATTCAGAAAGGCAGCAGAAGTGAACCCGTCCTGTGAAAAACAGGATATATGTTCATCTGATAATAATACAGTTCCTGATAAAGTAACAATGTTAAAAACTCTGGAAGGAGAACCGAATTATTATATGGCTATAAAATGCCTCAGAGATGCATATAAAGGAAATATGGATATGGAAAAATACTGCAACCAGAAGATTATCGGATTTTTAAAGACAAAATTATCAGATAAAATGTTCATTGATACTATTTCCATACCTGAAGAACTTGAAGATCTGCTTGCAGAATATGAAAAAAATATGGCTCTGTCCCGTGAAGATGGAAAATATTTTAAGAGACTCGGAAGGCTCTATTTAAAAGAAGGAAAACTGGATAAAGCTTTACCGGCCATTCAGAGAGCAACTGTTTTGAACCCTGAATTTGCATATCTTTATATAGAACTCAGTAATGAATATTTTGAAGCAAATAGACTGGAAGAAGCCAGACTTGCGGCAGACAAAGCCATAGAAATTGGTATGAAAACACTGGATCTTGCTTCTGTATGCATAAAGATAGGCAACAAATTTTCACTGTCTTCTGACTGGGACGGAGCAAACATTGAATATGAAAGAGCCTGGAATATGGATTGCAGAAATAAGGAACTGGCTATGAAAATAAATAAAATCGGCGTTGAATTTTCTTCTCTCGGAAGACTTGATGAAGCAATAGAAAATTTTAAAAAATCAATTATTATACTGCCTGATAATTTTATATTTCATAAGAATTTAGGTACCATATATCAGAGAAAGGGCATGATAAAAGAAGCTATAAAATCTTTTGAACAGGCACTATCTATTGAGGCAGATGACATAAAGGTAATGGAGAAATTAAAAAATGCCTATCAGGAAGGTGGATATCTGACAGATGGTATAAAAATTCTGGAAAAACTCCTGAAGGTCAGACCTGACGATGTTAACTATATATTTTCTTCAGGCAGAATGTATCAGGAACTGGGAAAATATAAGATAGCCATTGAATATTACAGGAAAACTATAGAAAAAAAGCCTGACTGGCATAGTCCTTATGTCTGGCTGGCTTTTATATACCTTGATCAGAATAGATATACAGAAGGAAGAAAAAATTTAGAAATTGCTCTGAAATTACATTCTAAGAGTCCGAAATCATTGCTTGGTATGGCCCGTATTCACTTTCTTTATGGTGAATTAAACCTTTCGGAGGAATTCTATAATAAAGCTATTGAAATTTACGATGAAGAAACCAGAAAAAAAGATGTGTCATCCGAAACATATATAAATTTTGGCGATCTTTATTTTTACAAAATGGATATAGATATGGCAATAGATAAATATAAAAAAGCTTTAGAAATAAAAGAAGAATACGCCACTGCTATGTTACGTCTCGGAAAATCTCTTATTGTAAAAGGAGAGATAGGTGATGCCGAATTACAGTTAACCTCTTTATCAGTTTATAATGCAGAATTCCCCGAACTTTACCTTTATCTGGGTGATATTTACCGTATGAAAGGTTTATTAAAGGATTCGGTAGAATATTACAGGAAAGTAATAAGACTTAATCCTGACTGGGTCTACCGGGCTTATGAAAATCTCGGAGATCTCTACAGAGAAATAAATGAAGAAAATCTTTCAATAAAATGTTATAACAGAGCAGAAGAGCTTAAACCCGGCAATCTGTCTGCAGGTTCAATCAGTCTTTCTTCTATGGATATAAAAACATTTATTCAAACTATTGAAAAGGATCTGAAAAGGTAACTGTAGCCAGGTGTTTTTAGATGTTCAACTATTGTGTACCGGGTATTATAAATCCAAAATCCAATATTATTCCTCAATCCCATGCTCTTTTAATTCCTCTGCAGAAATTTCTCGTGTCTCTCTTTCATGTTCCGTATCGTCATTAGTTTTCTTTATACCTGGTAATAGTTCATCCAGATTTATTTGAACAGTATCTCTTCCAATCTCCTGTTCAATGTCTTCTATTTGTTTTTTGACAGAGTTAATCTGTTTCCCCAGATCATCAACATATGATTGCTTTACTGTTTCCTCTTCAAATAATATATTCAATTCTTTATTTAATTGTTGTACCTGAGCTTGATTGGTATTGAACTCTTCTTTTGCTTTCTCAAGTACAGCACTATAATATTCAATTTGCATCTTTACATCACTGTAGTCATCATAGAGAAGAGTCAGATGTTTTTCCAGATCTTTGATAAGGAATTGTTTGCTGGATTTAATTAAATTTGATAATCTGTCTGTTTCGTTTTTATAATCTGAAATATATATTTCAATTTTCCTGAGAGACTCATTGGAAATTGAGATATCTCTGTCAAATTTTTCTATCTTTTGATTGTATTCTGACGTAGATATACGATTTTTTTCTGCAAGTTTTTTTATACGATTCTTCTCTGCTTCTGCCCGTCTTATTATGCTTTCAAGATTTCTTCGTTCAGAACGGGCTTCTATATATTTATCTTTTAATATTTTAATATCTTCATGAGCTTTATCTATTTCTATTTCCGATTTACGGGCTTTATCCAGTTCTTCTTTATACTTTCTTATTTCATCTTTAATATATAAGAATTTCTTTTCATAATCTTTCAGAGAATTTTGAGAAGAATAAAATCTTTTTTTACATTCTTCCAGTTCTGCCTTTGTTTCCTGATGAATTTCTTTCAGATTCTGTATCTGAAGAGTAAGACCTCTTAAATCCTGTTTAACATTTCTATATTTACTGAATAAATTGGCAAGAAATTCTTTGTTCCTCGACAGGTTATCTCTGAGCCTTTTTTCTTCATATTCTTTTGCCTGTTGTTCACTTGGTTCCTGTTTTACCACAGGTACTTTTATGGAAATACTTTCTTTAATTTTAGCATCTATTTCCTGAAGGAATTTTTCAAGCTGCTTTACTCCTTCCTGTGCTTCTAGTAATTTGCTGTCTTCAGTTAGATCCTGAGTATCTGCTTCAGGCCATAATACATCTTTCGGGACTTCCAGATTTTCAATAAGACGATCTCTGGATAATACCTCAAGTTCTTCTATTAACTCCAGCTCTTCTGCCAGTTCTTTCATGCTTATTTCCTGTAATTTAAACTGGCTTTCAGGCTTTTCTTCAGATACAAGATTACCACCGCATTTCTTACAGAATCTTGCCGTAATCCTGTTTTGATTCTTACATAGAGTACATTCTCTTGTCTGTATAGCAACAGCTCTGAGCTGTCTGTGAAGACTCAGTCCAAGAACCTTTCTTACTGTTCCTCCGCATTCTTTACAGAATTTTGCAGAAATTCTGTTTACTGTATAGCACTTGGGACAGATACTTGCCATCTCAATAAAGTTTACTCCACATGATTTACAAAACGTTGCATTCAGGTTATTATTGCCATTACATTTTGTACATATAAGAATATTAAGGCCTGTGGCAGGATCGATGGAAACCCTTGGAAGACTTAATTTCCTGAGCTTTACAAGGTCATCTCCACAGGCTTTGCAGAATTTTGCAGAAAATCTGTTCATATTATTACATGTAGGGCAGAGATACATGTAATGAACTGTTTTACTTTTTACGGGAGTTACCGGAGATTCTTTTATATCTGTAACGGAAACTGTCTTATTTACTTCCAGTGAATTAACGGTGTCTTTCTCTATGTCAATAGTTTCTTCTGATACCGATGAAACGTCCGGCGATATTTTCTCTTTCCCGGTAACTTCCTCTGTGATTTCTTCAGTAGATGCTTGGGCTGAAATATCTGAAATATCTGAAATATCTGAAATATTTTCTTTCCCGGTAACTTCCTCTGTGATTTCTTCAGTAGATGCTTTGGCTGAAATATCCGAAATATCTGAAATATCAGAAATATTTTCTTTCCCGGTAATTTCCTCTGTGATTTCTTCAGTAGATGCTTTGGCTGAAATATCCGAAATATCTGAA
>CAYSLJ010000017.1:42522-57264 GCA_964431735.1 uncultured Synergistia bacterium
TTGGCTGAAATATCCGAAATATCTGAAATATCAGAAATATTTTCTTTCCCGGTAACTTCCTCTGTGATTTCTTCAATAGATGCTTTGGCTGAAATATCTGAAATATTTTCTTTCCCGGTAACTTCCTCTGTGATTTCTTCAGTAGATGCTTTGGCTGAAATATCTAAAATATCTGAAATTTTTTCTTCCTGTAATATTGCTTTTTCTTCTATTTTCTTTTGCTCTATAATCTCTTTGAGTACAATTTCTTCTTTTACCTCATCCATATTATCAACAGGTTTAAATATTTCCCCAATATCAAGAGATTGCTCTTCTATACTTACTTCCTTTTTGTCTTCTTTACTATAGATTTCTTCATAATCTTCTTTTATTTCTTCGTAAGGTCTTTCAGCTTTTTCTTTTATTTCTGCTGTTGTTTTTATCAGTTTTGCTCTTGCTTCTACAAGTCTTATATTTACTGTATTCTCTTCATTTCTATTATTTTTGAGTAACTTTTCTTTTTCTTCGATTAATTTTTCTATATCTCTTATTTCTTTCTTAGTTTTTTTCCATTCTTTCTCTTTATTTTTTAAAATCGACCGGGTGCCTTCCAGTTCATTTTCTAAATTTTTCTGTTTTCCTTTTATTTTTTTAGTATCTTTTCTGGCTTTTTTTCCGGAGAGTTTACTTTCTATAGAGCTTATTTCATCCTGCTTTTCTTTAATCTTGTCTTGAAGATTTTTTATTTCTCCTTCAAGAGATACATTTTTATTTATCTTCTCGTTGAGAGAATTTTTACTGGTTTCAAATTCATTTATTAATGATTCTACTGAAGCATGTAGTTGTTTACTCTTTTCTTTGAGGTTTATAACATGGTTGCTGATTTTTTGTATTTTATCAATTTCATTATGGTCAAAAGTAAGTATGACTCCTTCTTCTTCAACCTGCAATACCTGTTTCCCTCCGGTGGTATCTTCAACTTCTTCATAGCTGTCTTCATCTATAATTTGAACATATTCTACTCCATCTTCTCCCTGGATAATTTCATATTCTTCACCGTCTTCTCCTTCAATAACCTCTATGTATTCTTCTTCACCGTCTTCTCCTTCAATAACCTCTATGTATTCTTCTTCACCGTCTTCTCCTTCAATAACCTCTATGTATTCTTCTTCGTCACCTTCTTCAATCTCTTCTTCAATAACCTCATATTCTTCGCCGTCTTCTCCTTCAATAACCTCTATGTATTCTTCTTCGTCATCTTCTCCTTCAATAACCTCATATTCTTCGCCGTCTTCTCCTTCAATAACTTCTATGTATTCTTCTTCGTCACCTTCTTCAATCTCCTCTTCAATAACCTCGTATTCTTCCTCTCCTTCTTCTAAATCCTCTTCTTCTACGACTTCATATTCTTCACCGTCTTCTATTATAATAGTTTCTCTTTCCGAATCATCTGAGAATAGGATATCTTCTTTTTCTATTATGGCTATTACTTCATTTACTTTCTGTTTATCCGTATCTTTTTTATTTTTCTTCAGATCTTCTTCTGTAGCTATTCTTTCTTTTACTGAAGCTACTGTAGATGTAATTTTTTCTAAGAGATCTCTCTTCAGATTCAGGTATTTCTTTTCCATATCTTTAAATTCATCTTCTACTGCGGAAAATTCTGCTTCACTTTTTGCAACATTACGGGCACTTTGAGCTGCTTTCGATTGACTTTCCTGCAATTCCTGTCTGAGTGTGCTGATTTTAGATTTTTGTCCTGTTATATCATGTTTTAATTTACTGGCAGTAGACTGGGTATTAGTCTTTTCAGAGATACTGTACCATTTAACAGTTCTCAGTTTGCTGTTAAGTTCAGATAAAATGTCTTCCTGTTCTTTTAGATCTCTTTCCGCTTCAAGTAATTCTTCTCTTCTTGTCTGAATTGATTTGTCCTGTGTTGTTGCTTTTTTTCTGTCTTTTTCTAACTGGTTGAAGATTTTATCAAATTTTTCTTTTATCTCTCCATATGATTTCTCTATCTGTTTAAATTTATTATTTGCTTCCCATATACTGTTTACTTCATCTGCTGTAAATACATAATGTCTGTCTCCCCTTGAAAATGTTATTGTATCAAGAACCGGTCTGTCTTCATGTTCAACGACATAATCTACATGCTCTGTTTCTGCTGTATCGCCTATTATTGCCTTTAATTTGTCATCATTTATTCTGGAAAAGATCTGTTTTACTTTATCTGATAATTTCAGGGGTGTATACTGTCTTTTAGATAAATACTCCATTACGCCTAATTCTCTGGCTTTTTCTATATGAGTATTTTCAAAAGAACGGGACAGAAAAACTACCGGTATAGATGACGTTACTTCTTTTTCTTTTAATTTAACACATACTTCAAATCCATCCATGCCTGACATGACGGGATCCATAATAATCAGATCAGGCTTTTCATAGGTAGCCAGTGAAAGAGTATCCTCTCCGTTATCAATCAGGATAACAGAATAACCTTCACTGATAAGAGACATACTGAAAGCTTTACCTAAAATTTTATTACCATCAACTAAAATTATTTTTTCTGTAGGCATTGTTCATCTCCTCACACCCTTATCTATATATACCCCCGCATAATATGATCAGGCCATTAATTCGACACAGGGAAAGAAAATCCTACAAAATGAATTTTTATTATTTTTGTACCTTAATAGTAAAGGACAAAATTAACTTTAATAAAAAAGGGGGAATATAGAGAAACCTGTAGAATATTTTATTAAAAATCTTAATAATCGGAGATAAAATGGAGATAAAAATTAAATGGAACTTGCTCATAAACTAGCTGATTTTGCTGCTCAGTTGCCTATAGGTAAAATACTTGGAGAACTTGATTTCTCACAGCCTGGGATTTTAATCGGTGAAACTGCGTGTGGTAAATCTATGGTTACACCTGTACTGGCTCATCTCACCGGAGGGTTCAGAAGAATTATTGTCAGGCAGCCTACAAGACTTGCAAGTTATCTTGCTATGAAGTCTATGGAAGACATATATGGACAGTCAATATCTGTAGGCTGTATAAACAGGGATCAGAAAATTAATCCTGATGCACCGATACTTGAAGTTACAGATGGAATTCTTATTGACTGGCTCAGAGATAAACAGATATGGTATGACGAACTGGTAATACTTGATGAAATACATGCCACATCGGAACAGCTTGAAATAGCAATGGGACTTATAAAGAGGCAGGGACTTCGCCCGTGGTGTCTCAGTGCAACGATTGAACCGAAGGAAATTAAAGGTTATTTTGATGCAGATGTACACTATGTGTCAGGTATAAATTATCCTATAAGCAAAAAACAGGTATTCAAAGATCTAAGTGATTTCCTTTATGGAAATAAAAAAGAAAAAGGCTATATAAAAGATAAAATAATAGAAAAAGGACATTCATGCCTTGTATTTCTACCTACCAGATTTGAAACGGAACTGTGGGCGGCAGAAATAGAGGAAGTATATGGTGATGATATTATATGCAAATATCTCCATGGAGGTATTAATGTCCAGGAAATGGCTCCTTTTGCCCATAAGGAAAATCTGGACAAACCTTTTATACTCTTTTCCACTCCTGTGGCAGAACAGTCTATTACACTGGATCTCAATGATGTAATAATTGTAAATGAAAAGATCTTTGTATGTGAATATATGGGGGTAAAAAGGCAGCAGAGAACTCCATTGCCTCCCAATTCACTTATTCAGATGATGGGTCGGTGTGGTCGTTACAGAGAAGGACAGGTTTATGTGCTCAGTTCTTATTTCTGGGAGGAAATAAATTTTGATGAAATAAAACCCACTCCGGTATCTTATTCTCTTGCCAGCAATACGCCTTATGAACTGGCTATTATCCTTGCAGACAGAGAGGTAAAACTTCATGATATAGAGCTTATCACCCATGTAGACAGAAGAGAATATAACTATGCAGTTAAAATATTGAAGAAGAGGAAAATTATAGACAGAGACGGAAAACTCACAAAAGAAGGGCAGGTTGTAATGAGTATTCCTCTGGATTACAACCTGGCACAGTTCGTAGCTACCGCTCCGGAAAAGATCCTGGATATAGTTATCTTTGCTGCCAGTTTTGGTACTCATGGACTTTATCATATGGAAAAATTTTTCCCCGATGAAACACCTTATGAAATAATTATGGAAAGGAAGAAGCTTGCAGTACCGCAGTCAGATCTTCTGACCAAATATAATATAGCAAGACAGTTTTACGGTTTATCTGAAGAAGAAATGAATGAGAAATCTCAAGTATTCGGCTATAATCTTCATGTCATAACAAACGCTCTGAATGCGGCAAAATCAGTTTATGAACATCTGGAAATGTCGTGCCCTGAATCCCTTCCAAGGTTAAATAGAGAACATATCAGCTTGTTTCAGGAACATGTGTTTAATATAATGCTCTACAGTCCCATAAAAGTCAGAAAAAGTCACAGCGGAAACAGTTACAGCTGTTATATAGAGCACATGAGAGCCTTTACTGACAGCGCTTCTACTGTAGAAGGAGGAATGGAAGAAGTAATATTTTCTTCGAAAACAGAAGTGGAAAACCGTCATGGCGAGTGGTTTATAAGGCTTTCAGATAATACCATATGTCCCAGGCAATTCTGGGATTGGTGCTGGCCTGAGGCTACAATAAGAGAATTCCTTCAGAAGATTACAGATATTTTCCTTGAAAACAGTAAAAGTTTAGCAAAAAGATATCCCCTTCTGAATGATTTCCTCTCTAAATCCAGAGAGCTGTCCTTTAAACTTGAAAGGCTATTTAATAAATCTCCGAAGAGTTTCAGTAAAGACAGAATTGATTTTCAGGAATGTCTGGAAGATACACTCGGTAATATATGCATACAGGAAAGGATAAAAAGTTTAAAGGAACTCGAAAATTATCTTAAAAAAGAACATATTCAACCTCCTTATTCCGAAGATTTTATATCTAACGAAGAGATAAAGAGGATAGAAGAAAATTTCCCCGATGAAATACAGATCAGGGATATATCATATCCAATTTCTTATGAAAAGGGAGATGTATCTGTTGAACTTCCCGGTGAATTAATATTTGAATTGAATGAAACAGACGTAAAGGGAATAAATGTTTTTGTAAGTATAATAGAAGACAGTAACGGGAAAATAGAGAAAATATATTCCAGAACTCTTCAGAAAGCCCGTAATGACATAAAGTCTGCCATGACCAGAAAAGCATGGAAGAAAGCAAAGAAAAACATTGCACAGAAAGTTCAGATAAATCAGATGCCGAATATATTGACTAAACTTCTGGTGAAAAAACATATAACAGATTTTCATGGCGAGCCGGTTTACGGATGGACAGGACTTGACTATAAAGGTAATAAATTTGCTTTTGCCATCTTTAATTCTATTGAAGATTCTGACAGAGAAACGAGAAAAATTTTAGCAGAGTATTTTTATCATAAAATAAGAGGGGAGTTAAATAGAATAAAAAAAGAACTTCCCCAGAGGAATCGCAGGCAAACAAGGAAATATATAAACAGTAAGATAAGAGAACTGGAACAGTTTATCAGAGAAGAACTCAGAAAAGAAGATTTTAATGTGAATTCCAGGAATTCTTTTATGGAAATACAGAAGAAATTAGATATGATGATCTGTGAACTGAGAGACGATATTTTTTCAGATTTTTCAGATGAAGTATCTTATATTGAAGAAGATTATGATGAAACACTGCTTAATGGAGATGAGCTTGATTTTTAAATTTGAACTCTCATCGGGAGTGTACCTGCCATGAAGTGTTATAACTGTGACAGAGAAAACCTTGAGGGCAGTAAATTCTGCAGTAACTGCGGATGTACCCTTGTTATGGAAGCAGATTATTCCATATTAAATCGCCGTTATAAAATTCTGGAGATTATAAGTGCCGGTGGTATGTCTACTGTATTGAAAGCAGAAGATCAGAACCTTGGCAACAGCATATGCGTTATAAAAGAAATGTCAAATTATTTCAACAGTCAAAAAGAACGTATATATGCAATTCAGAAATTCAAAGAAGAAGCTTTTATACTGGCAAAGATGAGATACAGCAATATACCTGTAGTAACAGATTATTTTGTTGAAAACGATAAATATTATCTTGTCATGAACTATATATACGGTAAAAACCTCAAACAGGTTCTCCTTGCCCATAAAGATAAAAGATTGTCTGAAGATGAAGTTAAAAATATAGGCATACAGATCTGCGGAATTCTCGAATATCTTCATAATCTGAATCCTCCTATAATACACAGGGATTTAAAGCCGACCAATTTTATAATGGAAGAAGGTACCGGCAAGGTTATACTTATAGATTTCGGCATAGCAAGAAAATTTGAACCTGAAAAAACAGGTACCCTCATTGGTACACCTGGTTATATGGCTCCTGAACAGTATATAGGAAAGATAGACCTGAAGAGTGATATATTCGGTCTTGGAGCCACTCTGCATCATCTTATTACAGGAGAAGATCCTGCAGACAGAGAATCTCTTGAATTCTCACTTGTTACAAAATTAAGACCTGAAATATCTCTTCACATGGAAAATATAATCAGCAGAGCCCTTGAGCAGGATACAGCCAGAAGGTTTCGTTCTGCCACAGAAATGAAACAGGCATTAATGCAAAAAGAATATATAGAAATGCCTGTACGTAAAACTCCTTTTAAACCTTCGGAAAAATCTCGAACTCTTCCCAGGTATATGGAATTAAGCCAGAAGACAAATATTAAACCTCCTGATATAACTCCGGATGAAGCGCCCAAACGGGCAAGGAGGATAGGTACCGCTACAGTTGTTCCTGCTTCGGAAGCTATTATAAATGTCCAGTTACACTCATTTCTGGGCAAAGAAACAATCAGAGATATACTGGGTAAATATGCAGGTATAGATATAGGTTCAATGTATATTAAGATAGTTCAGATGAATATAGATGAAAGATATTTTATGTATCCTGCTAAAATAGTTGTAATTCCGACGCCTGAAGGCACCATGAATAACGGCCTTATAGTAAATCCCAAAAAACTGGGTAATCTGTTAAAGAAAACCTTCACTGATTATGATATTAAAGGTACAAAGGTTATAACGTCAGTGCCAAAAAATAGAGGACATTTTTACACGTGCCTTTTAAAAGAAATGCCTGAAACAAAACTTCAGGAACTTCTGCCTCAACTGGCAAAAGAACATTTTCCTTTTTACAAACAGGGTATTATCCTTGATTATCAGGTCATACACTCCTATCTTCCCGGACAGGAAGGAAAGATGGAAATAATAGTTGGAGGAGCAGAAAAAGATGTTGTAGATGGTATAAAACAGACTGTGGAAGAAAGCGGCCTCGGCCTTTCAAGTATTAGTTTTCAGCCATTTTTAATTAATCAGGCGATAAATCTTCTTGTAAGTGAAAATATTAAAAGTAAATGTGTTGCAGTTATAGACATCGGCGCAGAAAGTACTTCTATAAATATCGTAAAAGATGGCTCTCTATGGTATACAAGTACTCTGGCAGTAGGAGGAAATGATTTTACCAGAGCCATAGCTGCTGAATTGAAATTGAATTTTGATGAAGCTGAAAATTTGAAAAAGAAAAATCTGAGATTGAACCTTCAGAAAGGTGCTACAGAGAGTGAGTTCGTGTTATTCAGTCTTGTGACAGGACTTATAAAGAAAATGCTCAATGATATAATAACAGTGATGGAGAATTTTAAGATAAAATATAAAATAGTATCTTCGATTCCTGTCATATTTTCAGGAGGCACATCTATAATTAAGAATTTTGATAAATATGTGGAAAACGAGCTCAGAGTCAGATGTCTGAAATTTAAAATGCCAGTAAGCAAGGTAGATGATGTAAATAAAGAACTTGCCCTGGAACTGGGGCCGTCACTTATGGTAGGTTTCAGTCTTTCTATGAATAAGATAATAAGAAGCGGAGATCAGCAGGAATTATCGGATGAAAAACCTCAGGAAAAGAAAAGCCTCTGGGATATTTTGACGGCAAAATTATTTTGATCGGTGAACGATTTTGCGTAACGCTTATTACAAATCATTTTTCACTTTTCACCATTTACTAAAATATTTTTTTCATTTAACGGAATAAAACACCTGAAATATCGACTATAAAGGAAATTTTAAAGAGGAGGTAATTTATGATGAAAAATTTAGTATTTTTATGCATCGTATTGGTGCTCTGCATTACATATGTTCAGGCAAAACCTGTGAGTGAAGAAAAGATTGTGCAGACTTATGTAAACTGCAGTATTATAATTGAAGATTATATTAAGACTCAGAACAGTCTTTACGGACTTGTAAAACAGTATAATGGAGATCTTACAAATTTTGATTTTAACCAGCAGAACGGCTCAGGCAATGCCACTGTCCGGTTAAACCCTGATAAGGTAAGCTCTTTTCTTTCAGATATGAAAATCCTGGGACATATGGAAAACACAAATTTTTCAACTTCTGATTATACAAATGATTATCACAATTATAAAAAACGTCTTGACGCCTATACAAAATTCTCCAATATATGTCCTGGAGTAATTGAAAAATTAAATTTATCTGGAGATGACAGGATATATCTTCAGGGGGAATTATCTCAGCTTATAAACTCACAGATTTCAAGCATTAAAAGTTCAATGGCAGGTTATGAACAGTATAATAATTATACCCAGGTTTCTATCCAGCTCAGATATGCCAGAAACGGACAGGGTCAGTCCGGTATACAAATAGATAAAACTGCAGAATTCAAAGTCCCGGTCCAGGAGAATAAATCTATTATGAATAATACAGGTCTCATGATATTATTTGTTCTTATTATAAGCAATATATTTCTGACTCTTTATCTGTTGAATAAAATCAAGAAAATCCCGCATTTTAGTTGAAATAAAGTAAGTATTGAGTAAAATGTATTTTACTCAATACTTACTTCTTTATCGCCATTAATTTTTCTCTGAGTTTTTTCTTTGCTTTTTCCGGCACATCCTCCTGGGGGCAGTTTTCCTTGAAAATTTTCACTGTATCTCTCAGAGTCTCTATAAAAACCTGGCATGGAGAACATCTGTCAATATGTTTTTCTATCTTATCACATATAGCAGGGTCAATATCATGATCAATATAATTGGACAGTTCCGATAAAAGTTGTCTGCATTCCATTATATTCACCTCTGTTCTTTGAAAATTTCTCAGATTTATCTGTTTTTTATCTGGTCTGTTTGAAGTAATCATTCAATATTTCTCTTGCATAGAGTCTTGCTCTATGGAGCCTTGCCTTTACGGCTGGAAGAGTAATGGATAATATTTCACTTACCTTTTCTCCTGAAAAACCCTGAATATCGCGGAGGACAAATACAGAACGATAATCTTCAGGAAGAGTATATATTATATAGTCTATTTTTTCTCTCAATTCTTTTTTTAAATAAATATTCTGAGGATTTTCTTTCCAATCAATAAGTTCTCTTCTTATTTTTGCTCTATAACCATCGTCAATTGGTTCGTCGAGAGATACAGGCTGTGCCGGATTTTTTTTTCTGATTATCATAAGAGCTTCATTTGTAGCTATTCTGTAAAGCCATGTAGAGAATTTACTTCTCCCTTCAAATTGATTTAATTTATTATATGCTTTAATAAAGGTTTCCTGAAGAACTTCTTCCGCATCTTCCTGATTTCTCAGCATATTCCATGCTATATTATATACATGTTTTTCATGGAGATTAACCAGTTCTTCAAAAGCTTCAAAATCTCCCTCTTTACTTTTCTTTACAAGAATTTCTTCTTCCAGAATGATCACATCCTTCTAAAATTATCATTTCTTTCTTCTACTTCTGCAACCTGTTTTTTCTCTTCTCTGCAGGCATAACAACCGAACCATAATAGAATTCCCATGGAAATTACAAAGATAACTGAAGTCATATCCATAAAAATCACCTCTATATATTATGATACAATAATTTGAAAAAGGATTCAACGTATTTGCTTACAATATTCTCCTTGCCTGTTAAAATTCACTGTGTTATAATAATTTTGTTTTAAAAATTTACAAAGGAGTTGAAGCATTTTGGTAAATAAAGAAGGATTAACAGAACTCGGAATCACCAGCAAATATCTTGATACGTTAATGAATGCTGTGGAACAGGTAAGATCGGGAAAATTGCCTCCAGAAAAATTAAAAGAAATTATAAATCAGATGAAAAATAAAATAGAAGAAACTGCATCAAAATTACCGGAAATTTCTATAGAACTTAAAACACGTAAAGCCCAGGAAGGACTTGAAGCTGTAGGAATAATAGAAGACAGCATAAGTGTATACCAGAAAGCTTTTAATATTCTGACTCTTTTCCTTATGGAATCCAATGCTGCTCACCTTGAAGAAGGACTCAAGGTAGTAAAAGAAGCACAGGAAAAATTGATTAAAGGCCAGGAGATACTGTCAAAATCACTTTTAAATAGTCTGGGAAATCTGGGATAAAATCGTGACGTAAAGATTTTACATAATGAATATATATAATATAAATTATAGGGGCGGATATCCGCCCCTATTAGGCATAATTTCTGCAATTGTAAAATAGTGAGAAGAAACATCTGTTTCAATGCTTTGTGTCACAGGTTACGAATTTTAAAGGAGTTGAGAAAAATATGTTCACTAAAAAGATTTTCTTACTGTTAATCCTTCTGTCTTTATGTATCTTCTGTAATCCTGTAATTTCCGAAGATTTACCTCCCATAATAATAGGAGTAGATAGTTTTCCTTTTGAACAGGGACAGGCAGTGGTTATGCAGAAACAATTATGGGGAGACAGAGACGAAGTTTCCTTTGAAACCTCCGTTGTTGGAGGCACAAAAGATGTGCAGGGGAAACAGGCTTTTATTGTTAAAAGTATCGATACGTCCGGTGATGTTCAGGAAGATTATATGGTCAAAAACGGTTCGACACTCATGTATCTTGGAACAACGAGAGAAAAATGGAATAAACTCGTTCCTGCCATGAATCTTAAATTTCCCCTTCAACTCAATGCTACCTGGACTGCAGTAGATAGAGAAATCTCCGGTAAACACGTTCTTATAACCGCAAAGGTAACATCTCAGGAATTTATAAAGGTGCCTGCAGGCATATTTCAATGTCTCAAGATTGAGATAACATCGGGTTTTACAGATGAAAAAAGGGTAGTAAACAGTTCTATATGGATTGCGCCGGGAAAAGGTATTGTAAAGGAGATACAGCAGATAGAAGAGAAAGTCACACAGGTAAGGGAACTTGTATATTTTCAGAAAGGCGGCAAAAGCCTTGCAGGAACTTCAATACCATCAGGCGGGTCTCGGTGGAGCGGTAACGGAGAAAGCACCTATCATGCCTACTCGAAACATCCTGCGAAAGGAAGTACTATTGAACAGGATATAGTAATCAGTTATGCCTTTACTTTTTCCATAGATCCCGGTACAGGACTTATAAAAGGGCAGGGTGAAGGAGCCATAAAAAAATACAGAAATTCTTCTGATGAAGGAGGGAAATGGACCAATTATTCAATCGACGGCGCACCGAGAACAGTGTTTACATTTACAGGGAAAAAAGAAGGTAATTCTCTTAATTTCTATGACGGATTTACTTCTTTAAACCCGGATAAAATAAAACTGTCAGGAATGGGTGATGTGCCGATGATGAAAGCCCTTGAGCATGCGTTTCGTCTTTCTGCATCTATAAACGGAAACAGTGCAGGTGCCAGTTTTTCAGCCGGTACTAAAGATGGAGCATCCATTAAGATACAGTGGCAGGCGAAACAGTAATCAGTGATGCCTGATGCGTGATGCGTAATGAGCAAGAAAAATCTTCACGCATTACGTATTATTATGAAAGGAGATTTTACAATGAGAAAAGTTTTCATATTAACAGCTCTTTTTACTTTTTTACTTTCTTCTGTAATTCTGGCAAATCTTCCTACAAAGGATATTGTGCCGGGAAAATCGGTGGGAGGTCTTAAACTTGGAACATCGTCAAAAGACATAAAAAAAATGATGGGAGAACCTGATAAGGTTGAAAAAGGAGAAGGAAGCCAGAAGTATTTTGTTTATAATTACAATAAAGATAAAAAACGTGAATACGGACTTATGTTAACCATAGAAAATGATAAATTAATAACTATTTTTGTATTCGATAAAAATTTCGTTGCTCCCGGAGGTCTTAAAGTAGGAGCCAGTGCAATGAAAATTCAGGAAAAATATAGAGAGCAAATAGATAAGAAATATTATATTATGCAGAAAAATGATCTCGGCGGCAGTGATATAATATTCCCCCGTATAGGCATAGGATTTATGGTTAAATCAGATGCAAAAGCAGGGGATGATCTTATTACGAACATAATGATTTTAGAGGCAATACCTGATTGGACTCAGAAATAGTCAACATACGGGCTGTCTCAGGACAAACTTTTGAGGCAGTCCCGATTATTTAACAGATTTGTTTAAGTTCAAGACTTTTCTCTTATGATAATTCAGTCCTGTATTTTCCCATCATCTTCTTCCGGAGTAGATATCGGAGGTACAGGTGTTGGTTGGGCTACCTCTCTGGTATTATCGACAGCCCAGCCTTTATGGGCAGAAATTTCACATTGCTTTTCAGGCTCTGTTCCCTTTTCGAAACGTCTTTTTGCCGGGGACGGACATTTCGGCCCTGCAATCAGTCCTGATTCGGGACATATCTCTACTTCAACATAATCGCCTTTCGGCATTTCAAATTCCGCTACAGGAAGTTTTTCTTCTGCTTTTTTCATAAAATCAGCCCATATCATGGCAGGATAATCTCCTCCGTAAACTCTTTCCATAGGAGAAAAATCATCATTACCTATCCAGACTGCAGTGGAAAAATCCGGTGTGTAACCTACAAACCATGCATCGCGATAGTCATTTGTAGTTCCTGTTTTACCTGCAGCAGGCCTTCCTATATAGGCATTGGCACCAGTGCCGCTCTCTATTACGCTTCTGAGCATATCTGTAACGTTATAGGCTGTTTCTGCAGGAAGAATCTTTATACCTGTTCTGCGGGAATTGTCTTCTATAATATTTCCGTCACTGTCTGTTATCTTTTTTATTGTCGTAGCTTCTATTTTTGTTCCCATATTCCCAAGTGTTGATACGGCACAGGCCATTTCCAGAACAGTGACTTCTGCGCTGCCAAGGGCAAGAGAGAGATATGGTTTTAATTCGCCCTGAATACCCATTGCATGGGCGTATTTTATTACAGTATCTATACCTACCTGTTCCAGAATTTTCACACTTACAACATTACGGGAGAGTCTGAGAGCATCCCTCATTCTCATAGAACCCATAAACCTTCCGTCACTGTTCTGAGGTGTATATGGTTCTCCCTGGGGAGAAGTAAATGTAGTAGGAGAATCGCTGAAAACAGTGTCAGGCGATATGCCGCTGTTCACTGCAGCAGTATAGACAAATATCTTGAATGAAGAGCCTGGCTGTCTTCTGGCCTGCCATGCCCTGTTAAACTGATTTTTTTGATTGTAATCATATCCTCCTACCATAACTCTTATGAAACCTGTTTTATTTTCCACACATACAAGAGCACCCTGATTGCAATAGGCATATTCCTTTATCCCGAGATCAATACCTTTTCTTAATGCTGTCTGGGCATATTCCTGAAGAGGTATATCAAGAGTACTGTAAACCTTCAGACCACCTCTGTATATAACTTCAGAACCGTATTTTTTTACCAGTTCATGAAGACAGTATGTGCTGAAATAGGGCATGCGAAAACCCTTAAACCCGAGTTCCCTGGGGCCTGTTGTTTTTACAGGTTTATCTGTATATTTTTTTGCTTCCTCAGGGGCAATCATCTTCAGATCTTTCATTCTGTTAAGAACAAGGGTTTGCCTTTCTTTACAGGCTTTGATGTCCACGAAAGGGGAGTAAAGGGAAGGTGCCTGGGGAAGGCCTGCAAGTACGGCAGATTCTCCGAGATCTACATCTGTTACAGATTTACCGAAATAGGTTCTCGCTGCTGCTTCCACACCGAAAGAGCCGGAACCGAGAAATATCTGGTTTAAATATAATTCTAAAATCTCATCTTTTGAGAATTTCTTTTCAATCTGAATGGAAAGAAGTATTTCGGAAATTTTTCTTCCGTAACTCTGTTCCTGAGAGAGAAAAAGGTTTCTTGCAAGTTGCTGTGTAATGGTACTGGCTCCCTGGCTCATGCCTTTTTCCCTGAGATTGGCCCAGAGAGCTCTTAAAATGCCTTTTATACTGATACCATGGTGGGAATAAAATTTATCATCTTCTATGGCAAGAAAAGCATTCACCAGATCTTTCGGCATTTTCTTAAAAGGAACCCATGTCCTGTTTTCTTCATAAAGTTCTGCTATAAGTTCTCCGTTACTTGCATAAATTCTTGTCGTTTCTCCGGGCTGAAATTTTTCAAGGGCACTTATGTCAGGAAGGGTTTTGTAACAGCTGTATACTATACCTGTTCCTGTACCTAATACCAGGAGAGTTAGAAGAATAACTATAAGAATTATATATTTTAAAACTTTTTTTATTAATCTGTATCTTGCTTTTTTTGTTGATCTTGAAATTGTTATCACCTTTGTTTTGTGTCTTTACGAAATATTCTATAAATCCTGAAAATTTCCTTTTATTATCATTAATTGAAAATCTTTTATAAAATTAACATGATTGCGTTTTTTTACGACAGGTAAATTCACCTTTACTGAAAATTATAGTTAA
>CAYSLJ010000018.1:0-56616 GCA_964431735.1 uncultured Synergistia bacterium
CCAGAGCCCGGCCAGGGACAGGAGTGAGTGCCATATTTTTTTTGGGTACCAATTTGTCGGAGTTATTTTTCTTACAGTCCTAAATATAATTTTTTCTTCTGTAACCTTTTTATGATTTTTTCAGTCAATAATAGTGAAAAATAAAATAAGGAGGTTTCAGAACATGCAAATTAAAGTATCAAAAGAAGATCTTTACAATTACTGCACTGATTTCGGACTTATGCTTTCCTGGGGTATCCCTCTGGCAAAGGTTCTTCTGGAACTGGAAAAATCCCAAGGATCCACTTTTTTCCGGGAGATAAGTGAAGAGCTTTATAACAGATTGCTTTACGGCTCTACTATGACTGAAGTTCTAGAAAAATTTCCTTCAGTATTTAAAAAATCTTTTCTTAAATGGGTAAGAGTGGGAGAGAAATTTGGCATACTGGATAAAGCTCTTCTTGACATGGCAGGAGTCTTGCGGTTTGACAGCCTTCTTATGAGAGAGAATTCCTTTCTTTCCCGACAAGAACTCGCAATATTTCTTATGAAACTTTCAACATTATTTAAAGAAAAGTCTTCTGAATACATATCTTCTGTCAGAGCATTAACAGACAATTCAGTCCTTGTTGAATGGCTTGAAAAGACTTTATCTGTCCAGGGAAAGTTATTTTATAATTCTCAGAGAAATTATCTTATTGAACCGGTTTACAGAAAAATTGCTTCTCCTATGTTCTGGCATCTGCTGGATACGGCGGAAGCCTGCGGATATCTTCCCTGTATGCTGGAAATACTCGGCCTTTATTTTATAGATAAATACAATCTTCTTCCTTCTGATGAAACTGTAACTATAGAAAGAGTTGATAAAGAAAATGCTTTTTCTATGGCAGAAAAGTTACTTTCCGAAATTGAAAAAAGTGCTGCTAAAAAACTCACAGTTACCATAAAAAAAGAACAGTTTACTGTCTCTATCGGAGGAAAAGAAGAAAATCTTTCTCTTTTAGTCGGCCTTTCTTCGGATAATAAAGAAAAAGTTCCTTTAATTATAAGTGCTCTGAAGATTATTTTTGATATGGATGTTGCGGAAAAATGCCTTTCTCAGAGGAATGTGAAAGAGTATAATATTAATGGCAGAAAATACATGGTGTTCATGAATATTATTCCTCCTTATGATTTACCTGCTGAAGGACTGGAGCCTGATAAAACCCGTGACGGTACAGAAATAATCGAAATAGAATTGAAAGGTATTTAAATATGTGGAATGAAGAAGAACTCATAGAGGCAGTAGCAAGAGGAGAGGAATTTGCTCTGGAACTTCTCTTTGAGCGTCATTATTCTTCACTGTGGAAATATATTCTGGTGATCCTGAAAAATCCCGATGATACGAAAGAAGTTATAAATGAAACATTCTTTCGTGCTTTCCGGCAGATAAGGTATTTTCGGAAAGAAGGAACCTTTTCTGCCTGGCTTTTCAGGATTGCCAGAAATCTTTCTATAGATTATTTGAAAAAGAGAAAATTCAATGCTGACCTTCAGGCGTATAATGATGTCACACCAGATCCCATGAAAGAAAAAATTCTTGAAGAACTGGAATATATTAAGACAGAATATCGTGATATTATAATGGTGAAAGATATTTCAGGTTATACTATGCAGGAAATAGCACAGATGATGAATATTACAGTTTCTGCTGCCAAAACACTCCATCACAGAGCCATAAAGAAGCTAAAAGAACAATGCCTTAAAGAAGGTGAACAATATGAAATGTGAAGATATAGAATTATTGCTTATAGATTATATAAACCGGGAATTGTCTGTTGAAATGAATAGTTTAATAGAAAAACACCTGCATGAGTGTCCTTTATGCCGGAATAATTTTGAAGAAACAGAGAAGATTGTAGGAAATATTCAGAGTATTTCTGCAGATATACCTGTAGAAGAAGCAAATAAAGTCTTTCTGAAAGAATCTCTTCTGAAAGAACTTCGGATATACAGGATTACATCGCCTTTTCTTTCGGCACTGCACAGGAAGAAAGAAGAAATAAAGAAACATATAATGGGAGATTATAATAAAACATATGGGAAAGATTTATAATAAAGCCGATAGAAATATTTCTTAAAGCAATGGGGCAGAAATAATATCCTGAAGTATTATGACAGGGAGTCCTGAAAGTTTTCTGAATTCATAATCATTTGTTAAAAATAATGTAGAAGCTGATGATATAGAACTTGCACCATGAATAGCATCAGGAGTTTTAATATTAAACTTTGCTCTCAACCTGGCTGATTCTGTTAAAATTGCCTGTGTAATTGGAATTAATGTTACATCAGAATTGAAAAGCATCTCTTCGTAGTCATTTATAAGCTGTGTATTACCGGTTTTTATTGGACCTGTTAATGTCTCCAGGATTATTAATTCACTACTGATTATTTCTATATTACCGCTTGCTGAAGCTTCCCATAATGGTAATAAAATATCATAATAAGGTTGTATTTCTTCTATCGTATAAATCAATATGGATGTATCTATATACACATTACCATGTGCTGGTATTACTAATCTTCCCATGAATTACGTTCCTTTTGTAAATACTCATCAATTTCTTCTGCGGAGTTAAATAATCCGGGACGTTTTTTTGATTTTATAATATCCATAATTGATTTTTTATGTATCCCAGGGAGACGTTGAAATATAAGTACTTCCACGTCATTACCCTCCAATAAATCAGGCGATATTATTTCAATTTTATTTCCTGGTAAAACATTTGTTTTTATATGTAATGTGTTTTGCATATTATTACTCCTATATTAATAATTCTCTCTCATAATTATTTTACCATAAATCTGGTGTCTGTAATAATTTACAGCATTCACTACTATAATATTTCTGTTTTCATTTTAACACAATTCCGTCCTTTTTCCCATTCCATATTTTTCTAAGAGAAGGCTTTCTTAATGAAAACCGATAGATAAAAAAGGTTGATTATTAATCATCTACCGTATCCAATAATCTTTCCGCTGTTTCTACATGTCCGTTCCCCTCTTCCCATAACAGGACAGCTCCGGCTCTGCCTGCATCTTTTACCGTTACTATCCGATAAATATCATTCCATTTATAGATTCTTTTCAGGGAAATCAGTAATTCAGGATGTCTTATGAATATGTCGGCAGTAAGGATTTTAAATTTTTTATAGGTACCGGCAGTTATAACAGCATGCCAGAACCTCTGGGCATCTCTGTAACAGGTCATGGCAGAAGATATTTCTTCATTGAACCGGGGAACATAACTTACAGGATTATCTTTTAAAAATTTATTTACTTTTATCTCTGTTTCCGTTACATGGTTACCATAATTTTGATAGTCTCTTATTGATTTTGCAACATCTTCGAGGTTTTCTATGTCATCAAGTATTTTTTTTGCAGACGATATATAATCCTCCGGTATGGAAGATTTCGGAGATACCTGCGGAGAAGGATTCTCCGCAGGACTGGCTGGCTTTGTTACAGCAGCAGGTTCCACTTTCGGAGAAGGCTTTGCTGACGGTGAAGGAGCAATTTTTTTAGATATTAAAATAGATGTAACATTACCGGAGTCATAATAATATTTTGTTTCATCTTTTGCCAGATATACTTTTTCAGTCTTATTCAAGACTCCGTCATAGAGAGTCTTTACATCTACAATGTTTGACCCCACACCTATTCCTTCATTAGTTTTATATTCAGGATTTTCAACGAGAACAGTTTTTAAGATCTGGTTATCGGTTGTAAAAAAGAAGGTAAGTTTATGTGTTTTATAGGTTAATTTGATCTTTCCTTCATCTGTTACTTCTTCGCTGTCAGCTTTGCCAAGCCATTCTTCCACTGAAATTAATTTACTTTTATTTACCTGAACTCTCCCTATGCCTGTGCCGGGATTTATAATAAAAGCTTTCGGATTTTCTGTGGCAGTGGGAACTGCCGGAGGAGTGACAGGCACAGGTGTCGGTTCTTTTCTGGAATTTCTGCACCCTGAAAAAGAGAATAATAATATAGATATGAGTAAATTTATATACAATATTTTACAGGACATTTTTTTATACACCTCTTTTTTTGCTATTGCTAATTAATATATACTCTGCTTTATACTTAAATTGTTATTTTATAAGACATTTAAGTTGTTTTTTTATCGTAAAAAATTGCAAATGCGTAATGGGTATTGACAAATTATTTTTATTGATCTAAAATGTGATTTCTTAATGGATATTCTTGAATATTTTATTTAATTCCTTCAAATTAAATAAAAGATAAAACAGACCTTTGACAGATTTTATAAATATATATTATGTAAACCTGTTTTTTTCAGAATTTTACATGATAAAAGATTTATATAAATATTGTTTCCTGTGAAGATGGTCTTAGATAGAGAAAATTTCTGGATACAGAAATTATAAATAAGAGAGTAATCACCGAAAGCTCCATGATAAAGTTATTTTTTATTTGTTTTTACCTTTATGTTACCGGCATTTTACAGTAAAAGCCGGTATATTGTCAGTCAGGATATAATTTCAGTCCCTTTAATATGTGTGATTGATTATTATTTTTCCTTGATTTTTATGGAGCTTATAGAAAGAAGGTTTTTTATTATGAACAACAGTACATTAGATGAAATTGCAGACATTGCTGAAATTATTGATTTCAGAGATTTATACCAGTGTGCCTGGTGTAAATGTCTTATGGTGAATGGTATCGGCATAAAAAAAGAGGATGAAATTCTGGATCTCTCTCATGGAATATGTCTTAAATGCAGGAGAGAAATGGAAAAAGAAGATAATTTTCATAAATGTAACGTTCACAAAATTTCCAGATAGAAGTGAGGAGTAACAGATGAATTTTCTGTTCCCTCCTTACTTTTCAGATTACCTGTATATATTTATTTCCCATCAAACTGCCATTGACCGGGTGGTCACAACGATGAATAAGAACTTATTCCTCCTTTTACCATTTACGCTTCTCATATAAATTAACTGATTACTTACAGGGATTTGAGAATAGCCAGAAATTAACAAAATATTAACAAAAGAAGCAGTTTTTATATTGTAAAAACAATTAAATGTTGTAAAATATATTCTGTATAGTCGTGTACCATTAATTGTAGCACTATGGCGGAGGTATATTTATGAAAATAAATGAACATAAAGGCCAGAATATTTCATTACCAAAGATTTCCGGACGATTGAAAGATGTTCTTGGAGTCTTTGATAAGATAACTATTAATTCTGGTTCAGAACCTGATTTATCTGTCTACGGAAAGGTAGATTTTAACGGTTCTCATGGAAAAACAGGTATGGCGAACCCGGAAGTAAACCGATGGATTTTAGATGGTATGGAAGAAGCCGGACATGGGAGTGGCCCATCTCCTTCTCCCGGTAGTTCCCATCATAACCCGTGTCAGGGACATCACCCCGGCATACCGCCAGGTACATCAGGACACATACCGGGTGCTGTACCTTACGTTTATAACCAGCAATTCAATGATGTTATGAACGTGCTTAATAATATATCATATCAGGGAAATAGTATGAGCAGTAAACTTTCACATACGGGAAATAATATAAATACTTCGAAAAATGAACTGGCAGGAGCACATAATACAATAGAAGAGGTAAAGAATGATACAGAGGAAACAGATGTAAGCTCAAAGGGACAGGAACTGGATTCTAAAATGACATCTGTAGAATATAAGCTGCAGGAAGGGGACAGATATATAGATTCTGCTACAAATGATTTCAATTCGGTAAAATCATATCTCAATGATGCATCTAACAGGATTGATTACCTCAGAGGACAGCTTCAGGCAGCAGGGCCGTACCAGCAGGTTATAGCATATCTTGATCAGGCAAAACAGTATATAAATAGCCCTCTTTCAAATATGAGCAGTATTGACTGGGATCTTTATAATACTGATAATTATATGAAAAGTGCTGCAGGAGAGATAGGTTATGCCAGAAGTTATATAAGTACAATAAAAGGAGATTATGAAGGTAACAATGTGAGTTCTGAAGGAGTTTCTGTACAATACTATGTAGAAAATGCCGAACGTGCTCTTGACAATGCAAATAGCGAATTGGCAGGCACAACCGGCACATATCTTCCTTCTCTTAAATCGGAAATAGACCGGGCCATAAACAGTCTGATGTATGCCCGGAACCTTTATAATTCTATAAGATGAAAAACCTGATAAATTCTGTAAGATAAACAGAGACACTCCGAAAGGAATCTCTATTTATCTTTTAAAATATTAGCCCGGTAATGAGCATTTCTGCAGCTATAAATTTTTAAAGGAGTTAAAAAAGATAATGTTACATTTTACACCTGTATACAGTCGTAAGTTCGGATTATTGAGAGTAATAGACCACGGGTTAAATTTACCCGATGAAACCTATATTTTACATTCTCCTGCAATTGAGAAAATTTTATTTGATCGTTCTCTGGTTAACTGGTCTCTTCAGATAGAAACCTACAGAGCAGCAAGAGCTTTTTTTGAAGCTTTAAAAGATGGAATTTTAAAGAAATATCCTCCTGGAACAAGATTTGAACAGGTCAATCTTGCCGGTTCTGATGATTATCAGCTTCAATCTGCCCATGCAAAAGTATTTAACAGTTCTCTTCCCAGAAATTATATTGCCTTACACAGAGAACTGATTGAAGATGAATATGATGAAGAAGGAAAACAGAAATTTCGAACTGTTATTTCTTATAAAAGATTTGAAGCAAAGGGGAAACTTTGTATCCTTGGAGAAACAATTGCTACAGGAATAAGTGCCTGTGATTCACTGAGAGAGCATATGCCTTATGCCATAAAACATGGACTGGAAATGATAATAATTTTTTCCATCGCAGGGTCGAAAGTCGGAGCCCAGAGAGTTTATGAAGTATTGAGAGAATATAATGTAAAATCAATGTTTGTATTCGGTCTCGGTCTGTTCGGACTCGGGAAAGACGGTACAGCTCTTCTGTGGAAAGATGATGAAGGACTGGATAATCCCATAACATTACCGGAATACGAAAAAAAGGGGAATGAAATCTTTCTGCCTGGTGAATGCTGTATCGGTGACTGGGGAAGAAGATTTACAGATCATAAAGGATATCTGCAGGAATGGAAAGAAGAACTGATAAGACTGGGGCATCCTGAGAGGTTCAGAATGCCTGAAGAATATAAAGCTTAGGGGTTGTCAGGAAATAACCCAATCATATTTACGTCTATATCGTGACGCGTTACGCGTCACGATATAAATTATAACTATGATGTAATTATTTTCAGACAGTTCCTTAGTACCGCAACAGGTAAATAGATACCCAAAAAAATATGGAACACGCTCCGGTCAGGGACAGGTTTTAGAAATGGGTATGAACTTATCTGGAGCGGTAATTAGTGATAACGGGGGAATTAAATGGCTATTTTCTGCAGTAAATGTAATTTTAAAAATGCAAATCAGGCAAAATTCTGTCAGGGATGCGGAGAAAAACTTATCGCTACTGAAACAGACGGTACATTAATGGCAGGTGTAATTCTAAATAATCGATATGAAATTAAAAGATTGGTTAAAACAGGTGGTTTTGGTTCTGTATATAAAGGACTGGACAGAACAAACAATAGCATCTGTGCTGTGAAAGAAATGCTTAAAAGTTCCTGCGATACGCCTGAAGAACAGGAATATCTGGATGTAAGGTTTAAAAGAGAACAGGAAATTTTTTATGGACTGTCTCATCCCAATCTGGCTATTTCAAAGGATGCTTTTATTGAAAACAATCGTTATTATCTTATTATGGATTATATTGAAGGTAAGGATCTGTATATGATAATGACGGAAGATTACCAGGGAAACGGAATTCCTGAAGCTATTGTAATTGAATGGGCAAAACAGATATTAGATGCTCTGGATTACCTGCACAATCAATCTCCTCCTGTAATATATCGTGATTTAAAGCCTGAGAATGTAATGCTCAGAGATTCTGACAGAAAAATAATGATTGTAGATATGGGACTTGCGAGAACAGTAACTCCCGGACTTACAATGACAGCTATAGGCACACCTCAATATGCCCCTGAGGAATTATTTGCCGGCAAACCTGAACCAAGGACGGATATTTATTCTCTCGGTGCAACAATGCACTGTTTGCTGACAGGAATAGTGCCTGTGAATTTTTTTTATTTCGAACGTCTGAGAAATATTAATAAGAATGTATCGGAAGATATAGAACGTATTGTTGCCCGTGCAGTGGAAAGATATCCGGAAGACCGGTATGAACATGTCAGAGCTATGATAGAAGACCTTGACAGGTGTTATGAAAAATTATGTCCTGAAAAATTACCTGAAAAACCTCTGTCGCCTGTTAAACCGCTGGAAGAACCTGTTAAAGAAGATGAGATAATACAAAAAATTAATCGCTTTTCTGAAGATAAAATGAGGAGAAAAAAAATTACACCTTATTGTGGTCACAGAACATATGAAGGTGAAAGAAGAGTGTTCCTTAATAATGATACAACAGCCTGTCATAAAGAGATATTTATATGGTTTACAGACGAAATGGTCGCAGAAAAAAAACAAATTGTTTCTACTGTAGAATTAACTTCTATGTATGATTATGAATGTTTTGATATATATAGAGATGCTTCAGGGTATAAGTTTGAACAATCATCACGTACGTTTAATAGTCTGGAAGAAATAGAAACCTATATAGTTGAGGTAGTATTTGCAGGAGAAGAAGGAATTATAAATATAATATATTATTGACCGGGATTTTCAGGATTCTTCGAATTACCAGGAGAGAGGTTGGGACGGATAAATAGTTGCCGAACATAGTGATTCGTTGCCTTTACTATTTAACACTCACTATTTATATGAATTTTGATAAGTTATGGTATATACTATATTATTTTTCTGTAAAGAATTTTTATATTAAAGAATTCTTTACAGAAATAAAAGGATAAGTTTCATTCATGGTTGAAATACCTGAAGCATATAAAATTTTCAGGAGGTTTTTATTATGGAAGCTGAGATAAACAAAATAGTTCAAAAACTTGATGAGTTCAAGATAGAAGTGGACAAACAGTTAAATAAGGTTGACAGCCAGTTCAATAAAGTTGATGGACAGTTTAACAGGGTTGACGGACAGTTTAACAGCTCTAAAGCTGAAATAAATGAACGGTTTAACAGAATAGAAGAAAAATTAAATCAAATAATCAGAATGATTGAGGAAAAAAAATAGAATTTTCTCAATCATTTCATATATATACTTTTGTAGAATCTTATAAAAGCCTTATTTGTAGTGAACTATTGCCTGTTCATTACGGGGTAAATGAATAGTTTTATTAAAAAAATGTAAAAGATAAAGCCATATGTTGATGGAAAATGTACTATTATGAATGTTCAACAAAAATTTACTAAAAGAATATTTCTTTATTTGTGTTTATGTTTTCTTCTTTCAGGGATGTGCGGGCTTATTTATCAGGTTCTATGGTGAAGAATGCTTGGCCTTATCTTCGGTCATACAACATTTGCCATAAGTACAGTTATAACTGCTTTTATGGGGGGCCTGGCTCTTGGTAGTTATTCTTGGTATATGGGCAGATTCTGATGGCAAAATTAAAAATATGTTAAGGAAAATCGGTGGTTATCCTGATTTTTTAATGTATGGTATTCTGGAAGCTTTTATTGGTATATATTGTCTCTTTACACCTGTAATGTTTAATATAGTGGAATCAATTTATCTGCAATTTTCCTACCTCCCTTTTTATACAATAAGTATCATTCGTTTTATACTCTGTATGATAGTATTGATTGTTCCGACTTTTTGCATGGGAGGTACTCTGCCGTTATTATCAAAATTTTTAATAATAAATTCACAGGAATTGAGTAGAAAGCTTGGATTTCTTTATTTTATTAACACTGCCGGTGCTGTTCTTGGTACTATTATGGCAGGATTTTATTTGATCAGTAACCTTGGTATAACAGGAACTCTTTACATGGCAGCTTTTATAAACATTGCTATAGGTATTCTTGTATACAGTTTAAATAAGGGCGCCGGAAATGTATCTTCTACAATAAAAGAAAAAGTAGTGGAAGATATGGTAAAGAAAACAGATAAGATAACATGGCTTATTTTTATAATTTTCGGGTTTACAGGCTTTGGTTCCATGATTTATGAACTTGCCTGGACAAGAGCTATATCACTGGCTCTTGGTAGTTCCACTTATGCTTTCTCCACCATGCTTGCCACTTTTTTATTCGGTATTGCTCTCGGCAGTATCATATACAGTTTCTTATCCAGAAGGAATGATTTTAGTATTTTATCCTTTGGATGGTTGGAAATACTGATAAGTCTTTCATGTCTTATTACAATTCCTCTCCTTGGTAGAATACCCATTTATGTTATATACTTTTTTCCCAGATTAAAAGGTTCTTATAATATGATTTTACTGGCCAACTTTTTTTCTGTTTTATTGTTATGTTAATACCTACTACCATAATGGGTTTTGTCTTTCCACTTGTAGGTAAGATATATACTCAGAGTATTAAAAATATAGGGAAGCATATAGGCGATATATATGCTATTAATACACTTGGATGTATTCTGGGCTCTTTTTTGACAGGTTTTATACTTATTCCTTTTATTGGTGTACAGAATAGTTTAAAGATTGGTGTTTTAATCAATATGGCAGCAGGAATTTTATTGCTATACACATGCAGCAGGAGATTAATTGCAAGATTGACATGTATCGCAGCTATTATACTGTTTACCATTTTGTTAAACTATATTCCTTCCTGGAATCCTACTATAATGAGCAGTGGTTCAGCCCTTTATGCGGATATATATAAAGAGGAATACAGTAAAGCAGGAGCTGAAGGGAAAAAATATTTCGATGAATTAATGATTAAATATCTGGTCTTTCAGAAAGACGGAATAAGCTGTACCGTATCGGTATACGACTTTGTTAATTCCATTATTTTAAGAGTTAACGGTAAAACTGATGCATCTACAGCCTATGATATGCCGACACAATTATTACTAGTATATCGTTTCATTAAAACATTTATATTTAAACAATATAAAAACGTTAATTTATTTGCATTATACACACATCTTATATATAAATATTTTCAAGAAACGTTATACTAGGTTATATGCCTGTGTTATATCATAAAAATCCGAAGGATATTTTTATAATAGGACTGGGAAGTGGTATAACATGCAAAGCGGTAACGGATTTCCCCGAAGTCTCATCTGTAGAATGCGTGGAAATAGAACCTGCAGTAGTGGAAGCAGCCAGGTATTTTAAAGATTTTAACGGTAATGTTCTTGAGAATCCTAAATTAAATGTGACTATTGATGATGGCAGGAATGCCATGCTGGCTTCTCAGAAGAATTATGATGTAATTATTTCAGAACCTTCCAATCCATGGATAGCAGGTATTGGAAATCTTTTTACAATAGATTTTTATAAGATATGTAACAGTAAGCTGAAACATGATGGCGTTATGGTTCAGTGGTTTCATCTTGCCAGGATGAAGCACAGGGACATAGATATGATCATAAATACTTTTTATTCAGTATTCCCTGAAGGTATTGTATGGCGCGGAAAAGATACAGATCTGTTTCTTATCGGGTCAAAAGAAGCTCTTGTATTTGATTACGAAAAATTTAAAGAACGTTATGAACATAATAAATCCTTCAGAACCTCTATGGAATCTATTAATATTAATAAACCTGATATGATTTTTACCCATTATGTCACAAAACCCGTTGATATAGAATATAGTTCTATTCTTTTAAATACAGATGATCTGCCGTTACTGGAATTTTCCGCTCCTAAAAGTCTTTATCTGGAGAGCGGTGATAGGAATTTAAGGTATATATATCAATATAAATTATCTGAAATTCCTCCACTTAAAGATGATAAAAAAATTGTCCTTTCAGAAGATTATTATCTAGAAATGTTTAATTTTTATAACAGACATATGCCTGATGTGGCACAGAAATATTTAGAGAAATATTCGGATAAATTATCAGGTATTAAAAAGAAATATTAGTATGTGAAGACACAGGAGAACAGATTCTATATAATTTAAGTCTGTTCCAATAAATTAAATTACATTCTATTATTCTTTCGGAAAATATGTTCTTAAATATCTGGAATTTATGTAACCTCTTGTACCAAATCTTGTTACTATTATATTACCCATTTCATCAATACCTACGTCATTGGCATAGCAGATAACTATTACTCTGTCGCCGTCCGTAATTACATCACTTCTCGGAGAACCAGGGGAAGGAGCCATGTAGAGAGGTACGTGCATGGTATTGTCAGTACTTATGGTACCTATACCGCTCGATTTACCTTTTACATTGACAGATATGTCATGAATATAACCTGTTACATTTTCAAGAGTCATAATATTTGCCCATCCGTCTTTTATTGAGAGTATAAGAAAATATTCGCCTTTATTTACTGTGTCCAGAATATCAGACATGTCATTCTGTTCTTTATGAATTTCAGCAGAGTCCATATCATCAATGATTTTGCCATACTGGTAAATGACATCCTGTGCCGTTGCAGGTAATATTGCACATAATACTATTATAATTATAGAGATAAAACATTTATACATTTAAACTCCTCCTTATATTACTGTGGCAAGCATAAGTAATAAATTTTTGCTCACCACGTATGGTTATATTATAACTGTTTTAATTTACAAATCAACTTTTACTTAAATTATGAAATATACTATAACTGAATAAAGGTATTTTTGTCTGGATTGTTGAATAAAAAATTACATTATATTTTTATAAGGAGATGAAGCAATGAGGATAAAGAAAACTCTATTCTTTTTTATAATAATTATATGTGCCGGTATGGTGTTCTTCGGTAATGTTTTTGCCGAAGAACTGGGTGCATGTATTTTTATTAACGGGGAATATTACACTGACACGAAGATTGATAATTCCAATCCCGCCTGTATTCTTGTAGCACTGTCATTTTTTGAAAAATTCGGTTATGCAGTTTCGTGGGATAACAGTAATCAGATAGCAATTATTGAAGATACTGTAGTGAGCGGGGATGAAAAATATTCTCCCAATCACCGCTGGTGGGCTATCATGACAGGAAAAGATAAACTTGTAATAAATGAACCTGGTAAACAGGGACTGACAATTCTGAATTTTAAAGATATGGGAATTTCCGCTCTTCCTTTTCAGGGAATGGATGATGTTTACGTACCTCTCGGTATTGCATCAAAGATTACGGGAGAAATGTTAAATTATAGTCAGGGAACTATTTATCTTAATCTTAAAGATACGGGACTTTTGCAAAAAATTTACAGATTCAGTGTCAGCAATGCCCGGAGTACAACACATTTTTCTGCAGATAGCGAATTGATTAAATTATTTAGATAAGTTGCTTCTACATAGTTTTCATTTAAAGCTTTATTTTAGGCTATTAAAAATGAAAATTCCTATACCTTTAAATTATTTGGAGAATAAAAATAGAGATGCCACTGGCATCTCTATTTTTATTGGAATTATTCCGATACAAATTCGTAGAGTTTGTCCGAGTTCCTGTGATATCCGCTGTAATTATCAGGATCCATATCAGGTGCATTATTATCAGGTGCACGATGATACATTATAAAAAGGGCGTTCTTATCAGCATCAGAGAATTCATCACTTCTTTTACCATAAAGAGAACCCTGGGGCCAGTAATTCATTACAGAATATTCCATCTGCGGACTGTTTACGTCAAGGTTTTCAAAAGGATGCCACAGTGCAAGGGCATGACCCATTTCATGTCTTATAGTACTCGTAAAATATGATTCATTTTGATATTCTGCAGATAATACAAGTCCACCACCTCTGAGCCATAAATCTCCGTCCCATGTACCTCCGCCAAAGCCGCTATTGCTGCCAAGACTCTGTATCATAGAAATACCTATGCCATTATAGCCAGCTTTTATATAGCCCCACTGGGGGGTACCTGAACTGAACTGCCATCTTGGATCATCATTTACCCTGCCGTTATAATATTCTATTTGTGGACTGGAAAAGAAACCATCTGCCAGTCCTCCGATTTCCTGAACGACTGCTGTGATTCTGTCTATAGTAGCCTGAGGCACGGCAACATTATCTACATCCTGCATATATTTATATATAATGAATTTAGGTTTTACTTCCCACCTTGCCGTGCCTGTATGACTGGTAGGCCATACTGTGAGAGCACGGAACATGGTAGTGTTAAAACTTGAAGGCATTACGCTTATATCCTGATAGCCTCCTGTCAGATTTACAGGTAAACTTCTTGTAATAATATTTCCCCCTGTTACTGTCAGACGCTGTGTGCCTGTTCCTACTGATTCAATAGTATAGTGACCGTTTACGTTTGTTGTCCCTGTTTTACCCTGAACTGCCAGAGTTATACCTTCTACCGGAGCATTTGTAAACAGATTATATACTCTGCCTACAAGGCCTCCCGCAACAGGTGTTGGTCCGCCGGGCGTATTTGTAGCAGTGGGAGCAGAACTTCCGGGAGTGTTTGTTGGAGTCGGAGTGTTTGACGGAGGGGTAGTGGGAGTCGGTGTGCTTCCAGAAGGTGATGTTGGAACAGATGTTGGGACAGGGGTGGCGATAATGCCATCTGTAATATCAATAACATCACCTGTATTTCCACCCATTACACTTGAAGGATTATTCGGATTTAAATTATATTCACTTTCAGTTCTCCACATTTTTATAGAAACAATTCCCTGGGGAATATCTGTAAAGAGGTATGAACCGTCTGATGCAGTTGTCATTGTTCTGTAAGGTGCAGCCTGGGCTGACA
This sequence comes from uncultured Synergistia bacterium, assembly GCA_964431735.1. Taxonomy (GTDB): domain Bacteria; phylum Vulcanimicrobiota; class SpSt-956; order SpSt-956; family JAKJGF01; genus CALARM01. The sequence continues at coordinate 14,837 of CAYSLJ010000018.1, forward strand.
TATCGGAAGAAGAAGCAGAAGATGTATATAATGCTACAAAAGCATTTGCAATAGGTGTAGTGCCATCACTTTCAAATACTTTTCCCGATACGCTTCCTGTAGGTACCTGTGTCGGCAGGGGAGTGGCTGTCTGGGTAATTACATTAACAGTTGTTCCGCCTCCTCCTCCGCACCCTGCAAATAGTATGAAGAGTATTAATCCTGTGAGAAAAATAAAACTATATTTTGACATATTGTTGCCTCCTTAATTTTTGTAGGTAATTATTGAGTAGTTGTCCGGAGCCCTCTTTCCTGTGAAAAAAATAGTTGTAAAAATATTCTAAATTAAGGAAGAAAGAAAGTCAATACAGTGAATAGTGAGTCGTGAGTCGTGAGTTATGAAAAGTGAAAAGGAGTAGTGGCGACTGCCTGTGGTCGCCCGGTACCGGTGAAACCACGCATTACGCATTACGCATCACGCATTACGCATTACGCATCACCTTGTACATAAAAAAGTAAGCAGGGGCAGCCCTGCTTTTTAAAATAAATATAATTAGATCTTACGTTTGCAATACTCAATAGTACTGTCGTTAAAAAAAAATTTTTATTCCCTTTTTTTAAAAAAATTATTTTTTTATCACGTCCTGTGTAACATTGGTCATTAAAGTTACTTTACCATTTTTTGCTCCGAAATTCAGATCCTTATCAGGATAAAATTTATAGGTAAATACCAGTTGTAACTGAGGGATGGAACGATCCAGAGCGATATTCCCCGTTATTTCAAATTTATTTTTATCATCACCTGCAGGGCCTTCCATGGAATAATTTGTGAGACCTATCATATCCCAGGCAACTGTGGCTGTGCCGGTAAGGGGATAATAGTTTTCTCGCGGCATTCTGCTTCCCGGCACAAATCTGAAGGTTCCGTCGTCATAAATTTCCCATGTGGAGTTTTTAAATAGTTTTCTTGCAAATTCATAAGGTTCTCCTTCAGTAAAATCCTTATAAACGGATTCGTTTTCTCCGTAAGTCAGCCTTACTCCTGCAATAAACTTCGGTTCTCCTGAGGCTTTATAAATGACTTTTAATTTCCTCTCTTGAATTTCCTGAACCGGTGTCTGTATTTCAGGCACTTCAGACGTTTCAGGCGTGCTTTCTGCCTGAACAGGTGTCATTTCTGTAGCAATTTCATACACAGTAGCCTGTGGTGTCGAATCAGCAGGTTTTTGGCTCCATAAATAATAACCTGCTCCTGCAATGCCAGTTATAATGAGTATACCTGTGAAGGCTACTGCGAGGAAAATAATAATGATTGCTGCTAATATGAACTTTACGATTGAAGGCAATTTTCTCACTACCTTTCATAATTATTAATTATTATAGTTTACTGACCTGAGCATAAGCATGTAATAACAGTCTTCCTCCCGTCACGCGTCACGCGTTACGCGTTACGTGTCACGAATAAAAATATAGCTAAAGATTAACAAAATTTTAACAAAAAATTATCCTTCAGGAATTACCATAATAATATTATATGATATAATTATTAAGTAAGCAATTTATATTTATGTCCCGCGTGACGGGAGGTATTTATAAATCAGGGATGTAAGAATATTTAAGGGGGTATTTATTAAGTGAAGGTAAATAATCTTTCATCGGAACAGATGAGTCTTCTTGGAAAACTGGTAAAAAGGAAGACACAGGGACCTGAAGATTTCAGAGTAAGGGATTCTGTAAGTCTTTCTTCTATGAGAAATAATCAGGAAGAAAAGGTCTTTATAAGATATGAAGGGAAAAAGTTGGATTTCGAACAGGCAGGTCAATCTCTGCAAAAACTGGGAGTAAATATTGAAGGAAGTCTTAAATCTCTCGGTGGATTCTCTGCGACTCTTGATCAGGAAACAATAGCAAAACTTGAGAAGAACGGTTTTACTGTTTTTGCCAATCCTCACGTACAGGTAGTTCCTGATACTCCTCCTGAAGCAATGGAAGGCAACCCTTATGGACCGTCATTTGCCCTGTCGGGGAACAGCGGAAATGTTATAAAAATGGATACAGCTGCTCCCACAACAGGTGCATCGGAGGCAAATAATATGGGCTATACGGGAAAAGGAATTGGAATTGCCATTATTGATACAGGTGTGGCACCCCATCCGGATCTCATTAGTTCCGGTAAACTCGTAGCTTTCAAGGATTTTGTAAATAATAAAGAAGGTGTCTCGAATGCCTATGATGATAACGGTCATGGCACTCATGTAGCAGGAGATGCAGCCGGGTCAGGGTATGTTTCAAATGGTCTGTTTAAAGGTACTGCTCCCGATGCAAATATTATAGGTCTCAAGGTTATTGATTCTACGGGTGGGGGAAATGTGGCACAGGTAGCAGACCGTATTGTAAATGCTATAGAATGGGTAATAAAAAATAAAGATGAATTTAATATAAGAGTTATAAATATGTCTCTCGGATTACCTCATATAATGCCGAATCTTGAACCGGTAAACGAAGCTTCCAATAAGGCCATAGATGCCGGCATAACAGTAGTAGTGGCTGCAGGCAATTCAGGGCCTGATGCAGGAACTATAAATACAGAGCCGGGAGATAACCCGAATGTGATAACTGTAGGCGCGTCAGATGATCACAATACCCTGGAAAGAGATGATGATAATGTAGCAGGTTTTTCAAGCCGTGGGCCGACGCCGAAAGGCATTACAAAACCGGATATAATAGCTCCGGGAACAGAGATTATGTCTATGAATGTACCTGGCTCGGAACTTGATAAACAGGCTTCTCAGATGGCTCAGATAAGGGATGTTATATCAAAAGCCGGCCCGGAACAGCTTAAACAGATAGCAGGTATGCTGGTAAATCAGGGCTCTTTACCGCAGGATGTGGCAGGACTTCCTCCGGAACAACTCAGGAAAGTCCTCCTTGGAGCAGTGCCACCCATACCTACTGCAGGAACAGCTCATGTTGGAGGTAAATCCGGCCCTGCCTATATAGGCATACCGGGAACTTCTATGGCAAGCCCCATTGTGGCAGGTGTAGCAGCAGATATGATAGAGGCAAATCCAGAGCTTTCTCATTATGATATAAAGGAAATTCTCACTTCTACGACAGATAAATTTTCAGGAGTAGATGCAAATACACAGGGAGCCGGTTATATAAATGTAGCAAAGGCTATGAGTAAAGCTCTGGAGTTTAAAAAGTAATAAATTAATGGGCTGTCCAAAAGTCAAAAAACTTCAGGATAGCCTTTTTACATTTTTGATAGATTTGTACTACAATGGAGATTATGAAGAATAGAAAAAAAGCAGTATTTAGAGAATATGATAAATATCAATTAATGTTGCCAGGCGATTTTGAATATTTAATCCCCGATCATCATAGAAAAGGCATAAGGAAAACGTACGTTTAAAAGTGAAAGAGTTGCTGAAGAAGATAGAAGAAGAAAATACAAAAGAGAATGAGGAATATGGAGATAATGACCTTGAAGAACTGGGAGGGAAGGAAGTAATAAGCTCAGAAAAGATAAAAGAGAAAGTAAAAAAAATCGAGAAGAGATTAAAAGAAAAAAGAGAGCTTACAATATTATTATTTTATATTCTGTCTTTTAATCTTAATTTCCGATGCCAGACGAAGACCTTTTTTCAGTTCTCTTATAAGTTTTTCCCCTTTTTCCGTTGCCTGCCATTGAGAGTCTCCAACCTGTTTTATAAAACCGTGTGACTCCATAAAGTTCATAGTGTCTATGAACTCTCTGAGATCAAAAATTCTGTCTACAGAAGAATCCATTATCAACATAAGAAAATCTCCGTCATTATTCAAAGCAGCAGGAAGGCTGCCAGGATAGGTTGTTCCCGGTTGACTTATTTGCCATTCCTGAGAGTTCATAGAAATATTCCCCCTTGATAGATTTATATTAAATTCAACAAGTATAAAGGGAATCCTTCTTGAAAATTCTTATTGAGGGAGCTATAAATTTTGACCAGGATTTATGGGATTCCCAGGATGATAAATAGAATTACTGTAAGCGTTCAGCAGTTAGCTGTCAGCTATAAGCTAAAGATTACAAAATTTGATTGTATAAATAGTCTTAACAGTATTTAATGACATTTATTATGTAATTTTCATAAAATCTGACTGCTATCTGCTGATAGCTGAACGCTTACAATAACGTTTTAGATAAAAATTATGTAGAAGCAGTTTATCTAAATAACTTGAAGGTTATTTAAATTTTGATATGGAATATATTTATATTAAGTAAGCTATACTTTTGCACTTTTTTATAATTTCCTTGTTTTTATCGGCTTTATATTTAAAAAGGCTTTGATTTAAGTTCTGAATAAAATGGCCAGAGTCGAGAATAATATGTAAATGGTGAAGAGTGAAGGTAAATAACTATGAGTAATACTATACTCAATAAATATAAAATTATGGAAATTTCTGATGATGAACAGATTTATATAGTAGAAGATCTGGAACATCATAAGAAATTCATTTTAAGAAAAGTTCTTACAGATATTACCGGTACCATTTATGAAACAGCAGTAAAGGAATTTTCCGGCATAGGTAAAGAAGCATTTAAGCTGGATAAAAAACCAAAATCTCCTCTTATACTCGATTTCCTTACTGATAACGGGAATAATTATTTACTTTTAGAATATAAAGATGAAAAAAGTGTGAAAATTATCACATCCTATCCTTCACTGGGTAAAGTGTTGAATAATCGTTATCTTGTAATAAAAGGTATTGCTGCAGGAGGTTTTGGTGTTGTATATATGGTACGAGATTTGAGTCTTCCCGGTAAAATATGGGCTCTTAAAGAGATGCTCGGAGAAGAAGGAGATTCAGATGTAATAGAAAGAAGCTTCAGAATAGAAGCAGAAATGCTTTCTAAACTGGACTCTCCCAATATACCGAGAATATCTGATTTTTTTGTGGAACATCATAGATTATATCTTGTCATGGATTACGTTCAGGGAGAAACTATCAGAAAACTTATAAGAAATTTGAAAAAAGGTGAACATATTACCGAAGAAAGAGCGGTAAAATGGGCTCTCACAATATGTGATGTACTGTCATATCTTCATAATCGTCCCACACCTATAATATTCAGAGATTTAAAACCTGATAATATTATTATTACGGTAGATGATGATGTAAGACTTGTTGATTTTGGAATAGCAAAGGTTTTTGAAGGGCCAAAGGGACATACTACAAAATTTGCCATTCTTACAGAAGGATATGCACCTCCCGAGCAGCTTATGGGGAAAGCAGAGTTAAGAAGTGATATATATTCTTTCGGTGCTACAATTTATCATATTTTGAGCGGAAAACATCCGAAAGATGCAGGGCCTGAATTTCCTCCTGTTGAACAATTTAATCCTTCCGTGTCTCCTCTTTTAAGTAAGATTCTTGCAAAAACTTTGCAGATAAAGCCTTCCGGGAGATATCAGTCAATAGGAGAAATGAAAGATGAACTTCTGAAGCTTCAGAACAGAATAACAGCGAAAGAGCATGTTGGCAGAGCAAGAGAATATGAAGAAAAAGGTGATTTCTTTAATGCAAATTTTGAATATATGAAAGTTTTTGAATTACAGGGAGAAAATTACGAAACACTGCTGGCAGGGGGAAGATGCTGTGAAAAAATGGGATTATACGATAAGGCTATAGAAATTTATAATAAAGCCTTAAATGTTACAATACCCTGTGAGGTAAGAGATGAATTGCTTGAAAAATTAAACATTCTCCGGGATAAATTGAAACAAAAAGACAGGAAATATAAAACAGGGACAGAGGAGAGAAAGGTAGAAAAAAAATTAAAAATCGGAAAATTTCCGGGATATAAAATTATTATATCGGTACTTATAGTTATAATCATTATTGTAATAATAGGAGTGGTAAATTACTATAATTCCCTTATAAAATCCGAAAGATTATACAGTAAAGCATTAAGGCTTTACAGCCAGGGAGATTATGAAGAAGCAATAGCCTGTTATGATGAAGCATTGAATATTGACCGGAATTTTGTCAGTGCATGGCATGGAAGGGGAGATTGTCTTCACATGTTGAAAAAATATGATGAAGCAATTAGATGTTATGACACTTCTCTTTCTATTGATAATAAATATGTTGAAAGCATATATGATAAAGGATTATGTTTGATGCTTATAAAAAAATATAATGATGCAATAGCATGTTTCGACAGGGTAATAGAACTTGATCCTATGTTTTCTTCTGCTTATTATAATAAAGGTAAGATTTTATATGAAAAGAAAGATTATCAGGATGCACTGAAATATCTCAATAAAGCACTTCAGTTTGATGAGAAAGATATTGATGCATGGAATATGAAAGGCATGATTTTAGGTGAAGAAAAGAAATTTGAAGAATCTCTCCTGTGTTTTGCTCAAGTCCTGAAACTCAGTCCTGAAAACAGGACTGCTCTTACAGGCAGAGGTGCATGTCTTGAAGGGCTTTACAGATATGATGAAGCTATGAAATGTTATGACATGATGGTGGAAATTTTTTCCGATAACGATATAGATGTTTTAAGGAGTAAAGCAGTTCTTTTATTGATTCAGGGAAATTATAAAGAAGCCCTTAAATATTTCGACAGAATTTTATCTATCGAGCCTTCTGATATAAATGCTCTGGGTAATAAAGGATTTATTCTCTGTGAAGAAAACAGATATGAAGAAGCTCTGGAATATTTAAAGAAAGCCCTCACCATAAAACCTGATGATAGCGAATTACTTTACACTACAGGAGATGTATTATATAAACAGGAAAAATATGAAGATGCCCTTCAGTATTATAACAGATCACTGAAAATAAACGGAGATAATGCTCAGGTGCTGAGTAAGAAAAATGATGTTTTAAAAATATTGCAGGAAAAAGGTGAATGATGTCAGTCGTGATGCCTTATAATCGTGACGCGTCACAGGTAAGCATTCCTTTCACTCTTCACTTTTCACTTTTCACCACTCACTACTCACTATTTCAAAAGAGGATTTTTTTCTTACATATTGAATTTTTATAATGATTTTGTGTCTGAATATCTGAAGAGGTGAAATAAATGCCGGCAGGTGATGGTTTTTTTTCAAAAATATTTTCTGTCCTGACAGGTACGGAACATGAAAAAGAAAAAATACAGCAAAAAGACGATGTAATATATGAACTTGTTATAGTAGAAGGAGAGGAAAAGGGTAAAATTATTCAATTAGGTTACGGCACTGTTGAAATAGGAAGAAGATTACCGGAAGATAAAAGAATAGAGTCTGTACTTATAAAAGACAGTGAAGGCACTATTGCAACACTTCAGGCAAGACTTTCATGGGATAATGACAGACAGACTCATGTAATTGATTTTGTGGCAGGTACAAAAAATCCGACTATTGTAGACGGAGCAGTAACAGTCAGACCTGTATGTCTGAAAGAAGGCAGTGAGATTATCATAGGACATAACGCTATGATTTATAGAAAAAAGAATATAGCAGATTATAACAGAGTCTATAATAAAGAAGAGATACAATCTGTTACTATGGATTATAATAAAGAAGAGATACAACCGGTTTCTGAACCGGAAAAAGAAGAATGTCCGCCTTCAGAAGAAGAAGATTATGAAGAAGAAATAGATATAACGAAATATAAAACAGGATATGTGCTTAAAATTATATCAGGCCTTGAAGAGGGAAAAGAGATTGAACTGGATAGATTCCTTATATCAATAGGGAAGCTTACGGCACAGGAAAGAAAAGGATGGATTTTACTTGATTCTTCATCTGTATCTGTTGATCAGGCCACACTTAAATGGATGGGAAAAGAGAAAACCTTTGCCATACTTCACAGTAAATCTGCCGTAACTCCTACTATTGTAAATAAAGTTGAGATATCAGGCGAAAATTTTCGACTGCTCCAGGAAGGGGATATTATTCAGATAGGTAACGTAAGGATGATGTTTATAAATAAATACAGGAAAACTTCATCTGAACATGAGGAAGAGGACAGGAAGTATGATATTGAGAATAAAGACTTTTCAGATAAAATAGAGGATACTGCTCCCATAGAAGAACCTTACGATGAAGAAGAAGACGATGAAGACGATGAAGACGAAAAAACAGTAATAAAAAGGCATAAAGCCGCTCATTCTTTTAAGATTACAGGTGGGCCTGACAGTGGAAATGAATTTGTTATAAACGATATCGTTGAAAATAAACTTGTTATAGGAAGAAAAGGCTCTGAAAGAAAGGATATAGAACTTTCCGACCCTTATCTATCTGAATATGCTGCATGTCTTACCTGTGAAGAAGGATGGTTCTGTATAAACCTTGAAAATGAAGCGGAAAATCTTGTAATAAATGATATGCCTGTAGTAAAAAAAGGTCTTGAGCCGGGAGATGTGATAAAAATCGGAAATACTCTTATGGAGTATAATTTTTTGGGAAATCCTGATTTGATTAAAAGTCCGTTTTTAGAGGTCATAGAAGGATTTGATAAAGGTAAAGTTTTTCATCTGAATAAAAAGATTAACCTTATAGGAAGAAAATCTAAAAAAACTATAGATAGTAAAGAAATAGAACTTTCTTCCCGGGATAAGAGTATTTCCCGACTCCATGCAAGGCTGGAAAAACAGCAAAATAAATTTTATCTTCTGAATGAGAAAAAAGAAAATAAAACCTTTCTTAACGGTGTACAGGTTATATCTTCAAGGCCTCTTATGGACGGAGATAAAATTAAACTCGGCGATGAGGTAGTTCTCTTATACAGACATGTATTTCCTCCTTTAATAGAACGAATAATTAAATTTAATTTAATAATCAGAAAAGTAACCGGGTTTGCAGAATTACTGCCATATAAAAGTAAGGTAGAAAAAGGTATGACCCTTTCTCCGGAAAATGCTATTGAAACTATGGATGGTAAGGTTGAAATAATCTTTAATAACAGGAGCATTATTAAAGTTGCTCCATTCAGTTATGTGGAATTTATTAAAGACGGAGCAGAGCACACACTGAAAATTTTTCTGTCAAAAGGAAACCTTCTGTGCAGTATAGTAAATGAAGGTATCTGTAAAATAGGAGAATTGATAACAGATACAGCCAGAGTCTCTACAGAAGAGTCGGAGTTTCTCCTTGAGGTAAGATGTGAAGAAGGTAAAGGATTTTCTTCTGCTCTTACTGTAATTAAAGGAGAAGCCCTGTTCTATAATGAGTTCGGAACTGTTTCTGTTATGGAAGGAAATATGTGTGAAGTAAATTTTGATCTCCCTCCTCTGGAATTAAAAAATCTCTCGGAAGAAGAAAAATTTCTTCTCTCATGTTCCCGGAGATATGCTCCTTCGGAATTGAAAAGAATTACCGGTGAGGAAATATTTGAGAAAGCAAAATGGTCTGATTTTTAATGATTATTCTTGAAGGTACAGTACAGAATATTATTTTTCGAAACGAAGCCAGTTATTATACTGTCGCCCGTATTGAACAAAATAAAAGCAATGATAAGAATCTGATAACAGTTGTAGGGACATTCCCTTCAATCAGTACAGGCAGAACCTGCATTTTTCATGGAGACTGGGTTGTTCATAAAACCTACGGAAAACAGTTTTCTGTTTCTTCTTATGAAGAAATACTCCCTACAAGCCAACATGGAATAGAACAGTATCTTTCCAGTTTTATAAAAGGTATAGGCCCTGCAACAGCAAAGAAACTTGTAACACATTTCGGTTCTGCCGTTTTTGACGTAATAGAAGAAAATCCGGAACGATTGAGGGAAATAAAGGGAATAAAAAATATAAAGAAAATTATCGCTTCCTTTTCGGAACAGAGGGAGATAAAGAATGTAATGACCTATCTCTCAGGCTTTGACATACCTCCCAATACATCTGTAAAGATTTATAAAACCTATGGTATGTCCTGTATAGAAATACTTAAATCAAATCCCTATCAACTTGCAGAAGATATATGGGGAATAGGTTTTAAGATTGCCGACAGAATAGCCAGAAAAATGGGACTCCCCGAAGATTCACCATACCGTATAGCTGCCTGTATTACCTATAAACTGCAGGAATCTACCGGTAATGGACACATATTTCTGGAAATGGATAACCTTATAGAAGTAACTGCAAGGGATCTCTGTATCTCAAATATACCTGTTGAGAAAATACTTCTGGAAATGGAACGAAAAGAGAAAATAATAGTTGAAGAGGGACGTCTTGTATTTTTAAAGGGTCTTTATACACTGGAATGTAATATAGCTAAAAGGTTAAAATATTTCAGGGAAATTCCTCCTTTAGATGGGCCGTCAAAAGAGGAAATTTTTTCCATTCAGCAACTTATAGAAATAGATCTTTCTGATAGCCAGAAAGAAGCGCTTTTTGAGGCTTTTGCCGAAGGTATGTTGATTATTACAGGAGGCCCCGGTACGGGAAAGACTACAATATTAAAAACAATTATACTCAGAGCAGAAAAACTGGGATTATCTTTCTCACTTGCCGCCCCTACGGGACGAGCAGCAAAAAGACTTGCTGAGACAACGGGAAGGGATGCCATGACAGTTCATCGACTTCTCGGCTATATTCCCGGTGAGAATACCTTTCTCCACAATGAAGAAGAACCGCTGAAAAAAGATCTTATAATTGTTGATGAAGCATCTATGCTGGATATATATCTTTTTTATTATCTTTTAAAAGGAATGTCTCATAATACAAGGCTTATACTTGTAGGTGATGTAGATCAACTGCCATCCGTAGGGCCCGGTAATATATTATTTGATCTGATTGACTGTAAACTCATTAATACTATATGTCTTAAAACAATATTTCGTCAGGCAGAACAGAGTTATATTATAATTAATTCCCACCGTATTAACAACGGTGAATTCCCTCTGCTGAAAGACAGGGAAGACTTTGCTTTTTTATCTGTTGAAGAGCCGGAAGAAATAGCAAAACAGATAATATCACTCTGTAATAATGAGCTCAGACATGAGTACGGGAATCCTTTAAAGAATGTTCAGGTATTGAGTCCCATGCACAGAGGACCTATAGGTGTAACGAATCTGAATGCAGAATTGCAGAAGGTCTTAAATCCGCCGCAGAGGGATAAAAAAGAAATTAAATCAGGTAATAATATATTCAGAGAAGGCGACAAGGTAATGCAGATAGTAAATAATTATAAAAAACAGGTTTTTAACGGTGACCTGGGTCTGATTGATGAAATAGATCTGGAAGATAAGCTCTTATGGGTAAGACTTCTGGGCGATGATAATATAGTAGTGGATTATGAATTTGAAGAACTGAACGACCTTACACTTGCCTATGCATGTACCATTCATAAAAGCCAGGGCAGTGAATATCCTGCTGTCGTAATACCTGTGTCTGTACAGCATTATATTATGCTTCAAAGAAATTTACTCTATACTGCTGTGACAAGAGCAGAAGAAAAGGTTGTCCTGGTTGGAACTCACAGGGCTCTACATATAGCAATAAATAATGATAAGGTTTCCAGGAGAAATACAAAGCTGAAAGAAAGGATTATTTCAGAGTTTAATAACGAATAATGTATAGGTTTATATGAGAATCGTGAGTAGTGAAGAGTGAAATGGGAAATTTATGCGTTACGTGTCACGCGTCACGATTATCGTATTACGCATCACGAACTACCGGTTACGCGTCACCAGTCACGATTCATATAAATATTCAGAAAGGATAATGTAGATAAAGTGGATAAATTATATTTTTTATCACTTTCAGATATATTTGCACAGTTTGTTGAAATAAGAATAGAAACATCGAATGCTCTTCAGGCCATTCAGGGTAAAAGCAGTATTGTTGTAGAGTTTAATGCTGTGCCTGAACAGTTTGGCGCCTATCTTGGAGAAAAAGCAAGTCTTCAGCACAGAATGGCTCCGTCTCCTATGAGATTTAATCCTGCTATGATGAAGAACAGCAGGGAGACCTTTAAAAAGTTAAGAGACCGAACCCTGGTATTAACAGGCCAGGTCAAACTGGTAATAGTTCCCCCTTCTTTAATGGATTTACACAGTATATTTTTAAAGGTTATAGAATTACAGATGGAAGGCTATAATATAGTTCTGCAGATCCTTGAAAGCGGTGATGCGTCACAGATGTACAGGGCTGTGAATGTTTTTGAAGAAAGTTACAAAAATCTTCTTATGTTTGAAGGCATGCAGAGGGCTGCCGGAGGGCAGTAGTCTGTTGAAATTTTCTAAATGTTTACATAATGTTAACAAAAATCTTCTTACCTGTCTGAATATTTCTGTTAAAATATAGTAAAGAATAGCTGTAATATTACAAATAAATTGTAAAACTTTATTAAAGAGATATTTTATGTGGAGTTAGATGTTTTGTGTAAATTTATATAAAAATTATGTGATTAACAGGGATTAACACAACATTTATGACACAGTTGAGATTATGAAAATAAATAATGGAACAGATGCAATTAAATTAAGAAATACAGTTCCCAAAAATATACAGAAAAATGATTCTTTTTCTGAACCACAGGACATTGTGAGTATTTCTTCCGGTAAGGAAAAAGAATGGACAGTATTGTTTTATCTGGATGGTAACAGCAACCTTTCCCGTCTGTCTATCGGAAAATTGAGAGACCTTGAAAAAACCGGTTCAGATGAAAATATAAATCTTGTAGCCCAGGTATCAAGGCCGAAAAAACCTCTTCTCGATCTTATTTCAGGTGACTGGAGCGGCGTTCGGAGATACTATGTAACAAAAAATCATGATCATCAGCAACTCAGATCCAGAGAATTCCAGGCTCTTAATATTCCCTGGCGCACAAAACTCTTCTGTAAAATGGCCGGTGACGCACTGAAAGAAGGAAAAGAAAGAGGTCTTGTATCTGATAGTATTATTGATAAAGCCAGATTTTTACATGGAGCTATAAAAAGTTCTCCCTATAACTCTATTTCAAGTATAATTTCCGATACTGTAGATGTAAAATCAGACGTTACGGAAAAAACTGACAATGTTCCTATGAGTAATCCTGAAAGTTTAAGGGAATTTCTTGACTGGGGTATTAAAAATTATCCTGCCAGACATTATATGGTAGTAATCCAGGGTCATGGTTCAGGCCCGGGTGGAATTCTTTCCGATAAAGATGGTGTTATGTCTATTCCAGACCTGGAAAAAACCATGAAGAAATCTCAGGAAAATACAGGTGTTAAACCTGATATTCTTGTTCTGGATGCCTGTCTTATGGGAAGTGCCGAAGTTGCATACCAGTTAAAAGATACTGCAGATATAATGGTAGCTTCCCAGGAAATAGAATCAGGTTATACAATACCTGTTGGCAGAATAGCTGCTTCTTTAAAAGATTCTCCCTGTATGTCTTCTATGGAATTTGCAAAGAAGATTGTTGAATACTGTAAAGATAATTATGAGTTAAATTTTACTCCTACTATGTCTGCCATAGATCTTAAAGAAATGAAGGATTTCGGTAAAATAATTGATGATTTTTCTCTGAAACTTTCAGAGGCAAATATTCCGGACAGTATTATGAAATCACTGGTTGGTGAAACACAGCATTTCCATCTGGATAAAGGCGGTATGACAAATAGAATTACTAAATATATGCCTGTTGAATCTGATAATTTTATTGATTTATATAATTTTACAGAGAGAATTTTATCCAGTGAAGACATTCATAATAAAGAACTTGCAGCAGCTGCCGAACAGCTTCAGAAGTGTCTTTCTAAAGCTATTCTGGCTAATGAAACTACAGGGGAAGAATATGGCGACTCACACGGACTTTCTATGTTATTGCCTGAAGGTTCAATGAAAATCAATGAAAAATATAAAGAACTTGCTCTCTCGCAGGAAACCGGATGGGATGAATTTATAGGTAAGTAGATTCTTTTGCTTATATGGTTCTCATATATGAAAAATGATTCTTGAAAGTTAAAAAATATGGCCGGTGAAAAAGTTTACAAAAAACCTCTGAGTGTTCTTCTTATGTCTGCTTTTATACTGCCCGGCATGGGACAGTTTGTAAACGGACAGATTTTTAAAGGTATTATTGTCCTGATTGGTACATTTGCTCCTTTACTGGCTCTTGTAACGCATATTGTTTTATTTTTTATGAGAAATTTTGATATGATATGGGATAGTTTTAATAATGCTTCTGAACCGGCAAATTCTCCATCTATTTCTATTTTTCTTGTAACAGGACTTGTAATTGCTTTTTTATTTTTTTATTTTTATGGTATGATAGATGCCTATGTTGTGGCTCATAAAAAAATACAGAACAATAATCAACACGCTATTTTATAAATATTTTTATTCTACCAGTGAAAAATTTTTTTTAATCCCTCTTTACATTTTTTGAAATGTCGTGATATAAAGTTTATAAGAGTAATAAATATAACTTCAGCTTAGGAAATATAAAAAATTAATTATAAGGAAGGATGAGTGAATTATGGGAATAGGTATTGGAAATTCAAAAAAGAATACAACAGTTATTAATAATTATTATGGTGGCAACCAGATGCAGCAGATGGGACAAATGGGCGGTAGCCCGATGGGCGGGCCACAGAATCAGATGCAGATGATGATGATGATGATGCAGATGATGATGAAAATGATGCAGATGATGCAGCAAATGGGCGGCGGCCAGTGCCAGCCAATGCAGCAGGGAATGAATCCTATGATGGGCGGAATGAACCCGATGCAGGGTGGTATGGGTGGAGCAAATCCTATGGGTGCGATGATGGGTGGAATGATGGGTGGAATGATGGGCTCTATGATGGGCGGTATGACAGGCGGCCCAATGGGTGCACAGCTCGGTGGTATGATAGGTGGTTTCCTCGGAATGATGCAGGGCGGTATGCAGGGCGGTATGCAGCAGGGAATGATGGGCGGCGGAATGATGCCCGGAATGATGCCCGGAATGTTCTAAGCTTTTAGATAAAAAGAAGAGGGAAAAAGAAATTTTTCTCTCTTTTTTATTTTTCTATTTACTTTTTAGTAATTGTCGTGATATTTGATATAGTAAAGAATTAAACATCAGATAATTTGTAGATAAATTGAAAGGGTGAGTGAAAAATGGGAATAGGTATAGGTAATCAGAAATCCAATACAACAGTTGTTAATAATTATTATGGTGGCAATCAGATGCAGCAGATGGGAGGATTCCCCGGTCAGATGGGTATGGGGCAGATGGGTGGCCCACAGCAGATGATGATGCAGATGATGCAGATGATGATGCAGATGATGCAGATGATGCAACAGATGGGAGGCGGCCAGTGTCAGCCTATGATGCAGGATCCTATGGGTATGGGTGGCATGCAGGGACTCGGTGGAATGAATGGTATGGGCGGTGCAGGAGCTTTTGCAGGAATAGGTGCTGATGGCGGAGCATTTGCAATGGCAGGAGCAGGCGGATTTGGCAATCAGTTAGGAGGAGCCCTGGGCGGATTCCTTGGTATGGGCGGTGGCGGTCTCGGAATTTCCGGCAGTCTCGGTATAGGTATGGGCGGTGGCGGTCTCGGAATTTCCGGCGGAATTGGTATCAGTGCCCAGTTGCCCGGCTTTGGCTTTTAATTGATTAATAAAAAATAAAAAAAGAGAGGAAATCTCTTTTTTTATTTTTTATACCCCTTTACATTTTGTGATTTGTCGTGATATATAAGATGTAAAAAAAATAACCTCAGATTTGATAAAAACTTTCATTGAAAGGATGAGTGAAAATGGGAATAGGAATAGGAAATCAGAAATCAAATACAACTGTAGTTAATAATTATTTCGGTGGAGATCAGGGAATGCAGGGCGGTATGGGCCAGATGGGAGGACCCGGCGGACCTCACGGACCTCACGGACCTCACGGACCTCACGGACCAAAGCATAAAATGATGAAAAAAATGCAGAAAATGATGAAAAAAATGATGCAGATGATGCAGAAAATGATGGGTGGCGGATGTTGCCCCGGTATGGGAAAACCCCCATTTGAAATGGGTGGAATGGGCGGAGTCGGCGCAATGGCCGGAGCAGGTGGCGGTGGATCTTTTGCATTTGCAGCAGCAGGTAATATTGGCGGTTTCCTTGGAGCAGGAGCAGTGGCAGGTGCCGGAGCAATGGGTGGCGGATTGATGCAGAGTATGTTCTAAACCTGAATAAGGTTTTATAAAAAAAGAGAGAGTTAACTCTCTCTTTTTTTATTTTCTGAAGGAATTTCTCTGCAACTTATAAAATTATAGTCTATACATAAGATATTATAAACATACATCATAAATAAGGAGTATTTATGAATATTTTAATACGTGAAGTTTCTGAAGAAGATTTTTCTTTTATTTCCGAACTGGCTTCAGATGTAATTAAATATCAGGTTTCTCCTCTCAGAGGAAATCCTGATATGGAGCAAGCCAGAAAAAATTATCTCAGAGATCTTGAAATAGTGCGTTCAAATATGTCCAGTTATCCTAATTCTCGTTTTCTTATTGCCATATCAGATGGGGTTAAAGCAGGTTTTTTACTTATGGCTACCGATGTCACTGAAAGTACTACAGGAATAGAACAGGCATGGATATTTGATATAGCTTTTTATGAACATTACTGGGAGACTGATGTTCCTCATAAAATGTTAGATTATGCTGAAAATCTGGCAAAAGAAAAAGGACTCCGTCATATAGCTCTTCAACTTGTATGCTCTCATGAAAAAGCTCTGAATTTCTTCAAATCCAGAGGATATGAAGAAGAGAGAAAAAGGATGCTCAGGAAACTTCCTTTTGAAGCACAGGATCCTGAGAAAAAGAGAAAAGATATGTTAAAAGCTCTGGAAGCTATAAAATTTAAATTTAAGATTAATAAGTGAGCAGTGAACAGTGATTGCTATATATGTAACAGTATTTAGTTTTTTATATAATTATAAATTTATGTTAACTGGTAACTGATAACTGTCACTGAAAAAGATTGGAGTTTTAGATTATGGATCTTATCATAAGGCCTGCAGAGTTAAGTGATGTTCCTTTTATGAAACGACTCCTTGAAGGGTATCTTGATTTCACCGTTTCTACTCTTCGCCGGTACCGTAAATATGAAATAGAAGAGGCCAGAACCAGATTTTGTAATGAACTGGAACACAGGTTAAGGGAAAAAACTTTTGTAAGTTTTGTTGCAGAAAATAATGGAATTCCTCTGGGGTTCTGTCTTCTGGAACATATTAAAGAACAGATAACAGGTCAATGGGAAATACACATAAATAATATAGCAGTAGAAAAACATGCCATGGGAAAAATGGTAAGTAATAGAATAGTAGACAGAATTCATGAGTATGCAAAAGAACAGGGTATACCTTTCATTACAGGAGATATTGCTGTATCTAACAGACGATCTGTGATGTTTGCCATGAGATATTTTAAATATAAACCGGAAAAAATAGTTTTTTTAAAATTTTTATAATATTAAATATAAAAGGAGGAATTAAAAAATACTTTGTCGAAAAGTAAATCTGTTGAGATGAGATTAACCACATATTCTAAAAGTAGTACTGTGATTTAAGAAGGAGGAGTATATTCATGGGTATCGGTGATAAAGATTTTAATGATGATATGGAACAGGAAGAAAATGAAGATTCAATAATGGGGTTTGCTTCTGCTTTCGGAGAATCTTTCGATGTTGAAGTAGATACAGAACAGTTAAAAGATAAAGAAGTTGAACAGCTCAAATCAGAGCATGAACTTGCATCAGATTTACCTGATTGGGATGATTCCGAATTACAGCAATATCAATCACCTCATTTAAAAGAATTAACTACAGTAGGAAAAGGAGTCTGTGACGGAAAAGTTTCTGAAGGAGATCTGAAAAAAACAATACAAAAGATAACTGCCGAACTGGAAAAAACTATAAAAGAGTTTGAACAGATAAGAAAGGCAGAACCTGATTCCCTTACTGCAAGAGAACAGGTTGTACGCATAGAAAGAGCATTTAATCTTCATAGAGATGCTCTAAAAGAAATGAATTTGTACTTTGATGATAAAAACGGAAAACATATACTCGATGGTCTTGATATGGCACAGAAAGCAACTAACAGACTTTATAAATCCTTTCTTCTTCTGCAGGAAAGTTCTGAAATTGCTACTACAAAAGTATGTCTCCAGTGCGGTCATCGTAATCCTGCTACACTTAATATGTGTGAAGTCTGTAATGCACAACTTCCAAAGGGAGCAGGCGGACCTGCAAGCCAGATTGAAATGACTGTCGGTGCAGAACAGCCTGTTTATTATACAAATCCGAATTTTGATCGTCTTTATAAAGAAGCAATGGAACTTAAAGAAGGTAAATTCCCTGCCGATAAATTCAAAAAGACTATTGAATGGCTTGCTAAAAACCTTGAGACTGCAAGAAAAGAATATGAACAGCTTGATACATCGTTCTTTACGGAAGAAGAAGAAAAGATGTTTGGCGACGTATTTGTTTTTGCTAAAAAAGCTTTTGATGAGTATGATAAGGCCTTTATTGAATTGAAGAAGTATTTTGATGATAACAATACAGTTCATCTGGACGAAGGTTTGAAACTGGCTTTCCAGGCAACACAGATAATAGCTCAGGTCGAGGCTTTCTCTGCCGATGTGGAAAAGACTCTGAAAGAACTGGAAGCAAAACAACAAAAAGAACAACCAAAAAAGTAACTGATTGAATTTTTATATATTTACTAAGGGGGACAATAAGTTCTCCTTTTTTATGTTTAAAAAAATTTTACTTATATGTTTTCTGGTTTTTTTTCTTCTGTCTGGTTTTTATGGAAAAGGGTGTTTTTCTACAAATAAGGAAAACATTGATTTACTCTTTGAAGAAGGCCAGAGCTGTGTTAAAGCCAGAAAATGGGATGAAGCTATAAGAAAATTTCAAAGGCTGGTAAAATTAAAGCCTGATAGTGTACCGGGACATTTTTACCTGGCCCTGTCTTATTATAATGCCGGGAAAACGGAACAGGCAATAGAAGAATATAAGAGAACCATAAAATTAGATCCGAATAATTCAGAACTCTGTAACAGACTTGGTTATATATATTATGAAATTAAAGACTATAAAGGCGCTCTGAAATATTTTGATCGTGCTCTCACTATAGATAAAAACAATGGAGATGCATGGATTAATCTCGGAAATACTTATAAACAGACAGGTGAAGAGGAAAAAGCCAATAAATCTTATGAACAGGCTGTGAAATTAAATCCTGATAAATGGGAAGCTCATTATAATTTAGGTGTAGCTTCAAGAGAAAAGAAACAGATATATAAGGCTATCAGAGAATTTAAACGAGTAATAGAATTAAAACCTGATAACAGTAAAGCATACCTTTATTTAGGACAGATATATATAGAACAGGGTAAATATACACCTGCAATCAGCAGTTTCAAAAAAGTACTTTTTTTTGAAACTAAAAACGCCCTTGCTCTTATATATCTCGGTTCTGCTTATATAAAAACAAAGAATTATGATAAAGCTCTTCAGATACTGAATAAAGCATATAAAATCGAACCTGATAATGAACTTTTACACAGGAATCTTGCAGAACTTTACGAATACCAGGGTAATCTTACTAAATCCATAGAAGAGAATAAAGCGGTTATCAGGTTATCTCATAATCTTGCCTATAAGGGCGATGCTTATTTTAATCTCGGAAGGATTTATTACAGACAGAAGAAATGGAAGAAAGCTATAGCTGAATTCAAGTCAGTTATAGAAGTATTCCCGAATGACCTGGAAACTTACAGATTACTTGCAGCATGTTATATGGCTGACGGGGAAACAGGTTATGCCATAGAAAATTACAAGAAGCTTTTACTTTTTAATCCCAAAGATGCCTACCTTCATTATAATCTTGCAGGAGCTTACAGTAAAATCGGACAGGAAGAAGCTTTTGTGAATGAATTGAAAAAAGCATATGAACTTTCTGTGTCCCAGGGAGATACATATCTTCAGGAAAAAATAGAAAGGCATGTAGAGCAACTGACAAAATGATGATAAAATTATTATTTTTAATTTTACTTATATGTTTATCTTCCAATGCTTTTGCCGGAGAAAATAATATATTTCGCCTGGAAGGAACAATACTTGGTAAAGTATATCTTGACGAAAATAATAATGGTTCGCAGGATGAAGGAGAAAAGGGTATAGAAGGGGTTGTAATTATACTGGAAAATGGTATAACAGTAATTACAGGAGCAGACGGAAAATATTCAGTCACAAATCTAAAAGGAGGGTTTCATGTTTTGAAACTTGATGACTGGACTCTTCCACCCGGCATAATTTTGATTACTGAAGAAGAAAGATGTAAATTTATAAATCTCCCTGACGGAGGCAGCGGGCATGTCGATTTTATAGTTAAAGAAGATTTGTGAGGTGTGTGTAGAAAATGATGTCAAATAAAATTATTGAATGCAGGCAAATTATACAATCTTTTGCAATAGCTATTGCCGGTATTGCAGCTATACCGATTCCTTTTTCAGACTTTTTTTTGATGACTCCTCTTCAAATTGCTATGGTAATAACGATAGCAAAAAAATATGATAAAACTATCAGTTATGATACGGCAAAAGCATTGATTGGCACAATAGCCGGCGG
Organism: uncultured Synergistia bacterium; assembly: GCA_964431735.1. Taxonomy (GTDB): domain Bacteria; phylum Vulcanimicrobiota; class SpSt-956; order SpSt-956; family JAKJGF01; genus CALARM01. The sequence continues at coordinate 35,403 of CAYSLJ010000018.1, forward strand.
TTTTTTAGGCCGTCAGCTCTGTTCTACCGTTATAAAATTAATACCTGTTGTCGGTTCTATGATAGCCATGCCTTTTGCCTATGGGTGGACTTTTGGTATAGGCGAAATGACAATTTTGTATTTTGAAACACAGGGAACAGCAAAGCCTGAAGATTTAAAGGAAGGATTTAAGAAAGTTTCTAAAGAAGCAGAGCAACAATATTCAAAAAATAAGATAACACCGGAGGAAGCACTGGAAAGTATAAAATCGCATCTTTCCGAACAAGAGTATCTTAAAATTAAAGAGAAAATAGTTTTAGATGAGCAGTGAGTGGTGAATGGGAAAAAGAATTTTGTTGCAGAATATTTAGAGTGAAAAATGAATCTACCTGTTTTAAGAAAAACACTATCTATAAAATAATTGCGTTTAAAAATGACAGGTGATTTTACATACAAGGGAAAAAGAAATTTGTTATAGAATATTCAGAGTGAAAAGTGAAAGGTGAAAAGTGAATAAAATAAGACATTACCTGCCATTCACTATTCACTACTCACTATTCACTAATTACAGATTTATATGCATTAACTATAATTTTCAGTAAAGGTGAATTTACCTGTCGTAAAAAAACGCAATCCTATAAAATTATTTTTAGAAAATTTATATTGACAAATATAAGGTAAATATGATACACTACTTTTCGATAAATTCGGGCTCTTAGCTCAGTTGGTTAGAGCGCATCCCTGATAAGGATGAGGTCTCTGGTTCGAATCCAGAAGGGCCCATAAGAGAAATTTCGTATAAAGGAATGTTCTCGTTTTTTCGGGGGTATAGCTCAGCTGGAAGAGCATCTGTTTTGCACGCAGAGGGCCAGCGGTTCGAATCCGCTTACCTCCATTATCAGGGGCGACTTGAGTCGCCCCTGAATTTTTTGGCATAGTATTTGGCATAGTATTTTGGCATAGTATTTGCAAAGACAATTATGGAAGGATAATAGAAATTAATCTAGAATAGAATAATATTATTAATAAGGCAGGTGTACCTATATGAATATCAACATATTAAGGGTTTTCTCCTTTTTGTTTCTCTTTATTTTTTTATCAGGTTTATTGTATGGCCAGGAAAAAACAAAGGTTCAAACCTTTGATGATCCAAAACACAGATACAAATTAACTCTCCCCGATGGGTGGGAAGTATATCAGGAAAATAATGAAAATATTTTCACTTCTGTTAAGGGAGAAAGTAATTTTGCCAGCTGTTATGTTTACGGTTTTCCTGTAGAACCTGGAATCACCATTGATGAAATTGCTAACTGGATTCTGGAAGGATTCAGTCAGGAAAGTGATGGTCATAGTATCAAAAATACTGCAAGAAAAGCTACAAAAGTGGCAGGCGCTGACGGACTTTTTATAAGAATGGAAGAAAAATATAAAGAAGGTGAACAGGAAAAAGTCCTTATAGTAGATGAATATTTCTTTATTAAAAACAATCAATGCATTATAATACATTTTGACACTGCAAAAGAATCTTATAATAATTTTAAAGGTGATTTTGATAAAATAGTATCTTCTTTTTTACCCGGTGAGAAACTTTTTGAAGATATTATAACAACCGGGAAAACAGGAGCGTCTCAGACTGTTAAGCCTTCTCCATCACCTAAAAAATAAAGAGTAAAAAATGAAAATTAAGTGGTGAAACTACCCGTTACGCGTTACGCGTCACGATTATAAAGTGAAGAGTGAGTAGAACCGTATTCGCCCGGTACCGGTAAGAACACGCATCACACATGACTCATCACGCATCACTCATCACATATCAAGGGGGTATATATTATGAAAATAAAATTTTTTACAATAATGATTTTACTTTTTATCGTACCTGCCATGGCCCAGGTTGAGCAGACTGTAGGAGGATATAATTACAAAAGCGGTCTTTTTAAAGATCCTCTTAATAGATTTTCTATCAATTTTCCTGCCGGCTGGCTCGGACATTCGGAAGAAAAAGGAGGGCCTGTAGAGTTTATTGCCTGTAAAGACGGTCATTTTGGTTCCTGTTCTATACGAATTCTGAAAGAAGAGAATTATACGATGGAAAAACTGAAAAAACGTGTAAGTACCGAGGGAGTAGATCCTAAAAAAGTAACCGTTCTTTCAGAAATAGATGTAACGCTGGACGGATATCCTGCAAAATGCCTTCGTCTTACACAGGAAGGTATGGTGGCAGATATATATTATTTTATTAAGGATAAAAAACCATATGTCATTCAGATTGGGACAGATAGCAAGGGATATGATATATTTAAAAGAGAGTTTAAATCTATAATAGATTCCTTTAAATTTTAACAGAGATTAATGGGATTATCAGGATGATAGTCAGATATTGACTGATAAGACTTAAGCGCGAAGCTGTTGCCGCGACGATGAACTCGGATTATAATAATATTCAGCTATTGAACGACAAGTCCCCTATCCTGTTAATCCCCGGAATCCCTTTAATCCCTGTCAAAAGTCGAAAGAATATTTTTTAAATTTTTTTTCTATGAGCAAGAGAAATTTTCTTTCTTTTTCTCTATCAACAGGAGGAAGAGATTTCTTAATTATAGTCTCAGAAGATGGAGATTTATCTTCTATGATAAAAGAGGTATATTTCTTACAGGTTTCGAATAGCTTGTTTATTACTAAAATATCTTTCATGATTATTACCTCTGACGGCTCTATTGAACCGGTATAATAAAACAGATAAATATTCTATAATTCTTCTCCATATCCTTGTTATATAAAAAAAAACTCTTGAATTTTATTTTTTTTTATGATATAATCGTTCAGTTTATAGAAAAATCACGAATGTTGGAAGGTGAATTAGATGCCAAATACTAAGTCTGCTATAAAGAGAAATCGCGTTGAAAAAAGAAAAAGACTCAGAAATAAAATGATAATTTCTTCTATGAAGACTGTATGTAAAAATGCTCTTGATCTTCTGGAAACTAAAAATAAGGAAGAAGCTCTCAAAGCAATAAAAATTGCAGAAGGCGAACTGGATAGAGCAGTATGTAAAGGTAAAATACACAGGAATAAAGCAGCCAGAAAAAAATCAAGACTTATGAAGAAGTTAAATTCTATAGAATAGAATAAAAAAATAACATAACCAGGCAATTGTAGACGTAAATTTTGTGTAAACATCTGTGGAAAATTTCTTCCCTGATAATTTTATGCAAAATATTTTGCTTTCCATATTTTGCCTGGTTTTATTTTTTATATGATGTTTTTAGATATTTCACAGGCCAGTTTTACATTTTCCTCCAGCAGTATAAGATTGGCTCTCTGGCTTTTCCCTGCTGTATTCATGTTTAATTCCTGTAATAGAAAAGGTGTTACTTTATTTCCTGTAATTTTGTTATCAATAGCTTTGTTAAGAGCTTTTCTGTAGGCTTCTGTGAATTCCTGTTCTGAAAGACAATATTCGTCTTTTAATGGATTGACTACAAGAATACCTCCCTTTATGGAAAGTTCCTCTTTTGCCTTTATTATTTTTACTATATCATTTACAGTAATGGCATTTATAGTTACCGGATATTTACTTCTCCCCAGAAAAAAATGAGGACAGAAATCAGTTTTATATCCTATTACAGGAACACTTTGAGTTTCGAGATATTCAAGGGTAAGTTTTAAGTCTATAATTGATTTTGGCCCTGCCGATACCACTACTGTGCCTGTGTGAGATAGTTCCTGGAGATCTGCCGAAATATCAAGGCTGTGTTCTCCTCCTGTATGGACTCCTCCTATGCCGCCTGTGGCAAATACTTTGATTCCTGCTTTTTCTGCAATAAAACTTGTGGCAGCAACAGTTGTCCCTCCTGAACCTTTCTGCGCTATTACCAGTGGTATATCTCTTTTACTTATTTTAAACAGACCCTGGTCTGTAGCAAGTTTTTCGATGTCCCGTCTGTTCAGTCCTACTTTTATTTTGCCATTTATAACAGCTATTGTAGCAGGAGTGACACCGAGACTTTCCGCCAGTTCTTCAAGTATTTCCGCCAGTTCCAGATTTACCGGAAAGGGAAGACCCTGGGCAATTACACTGGATTCCAGAGCAATTACAGGCTTTTTATTATCCAGAGCTTCTCTGACTTTATCTGAATATATTATATGAGAAGACATAATTTTTCACCTTCCTTTACACAAGAGTTTTTCTCAGAAGCATTCTGCTTTCAAGCTCTCTGTATATAGCTTCAAGTTTGGCAGGAGTTAAATCAGGGCTTACTGCTTCTCTTGACGAAAGGGTAATAGTGGCAGTTGCAACACCTGAAGCAATTGCAGAAGCTTCTGACTGTCCTTTCATAAGTCCGTATATGAGTCCTCCTACAAGAGCATCTCCTGCACCTATTGCATCTACTACCAGTGTTGCCACAGATGGTATGAAACCTTTCTGATTGGCAGTCGCAAGATAGACCCCTTCCGGGCCAAGGGTTATTACTGCCATTTTTACTCCTTTCTTGAGTAAAATTTCTCCTGCATGCCTTACTCCTTCCATATCGTCAATAGATATGTCTACAAGCATTTCCGCTTCATCTTTGTTAGGAGTTATAATATCTATTTTATCAAGTAAATCCTTTACATAATCGCTTTTACTTACAGATACAGGTTCCACACAGAGAGGAATTTCGTATTTCTGACACATGTCAATCACAGCTTCAATGGTTTTTCTCGGTATACTTACATCTATTACAACAATAGCAGATTCCTGAAATATATGTTCTTTTGATTTTATATATTCGGGGGTTATGAGATCCAGTATGACCATATCGGAAATTGCTGTTTCAAGGTCACTTTTTTTATTTAGCACTGCCATAAATATACTTGAACGATGTTCTTTTGAACATATAACGTCTGACATGTTGACTCCGCTCTCTTCTGTCCGTTTTTTTATGAGTATGCCATATTCGTCTTCTCCTATAGCAGTCAGAAGAGTTGTATTTACCTGTAATCTTCCGAGATTCTCCGCAATATTTCTTGCCACACCTCCCACACTCAGTTCTATTGTGCCGGGATTTGATGTGTGAGGTATGAGAACCCCTCTGGAGCGGCCTTTAATATCTACATTTGAACCGCCTATTATAAGTACTGTTTTTTTATCCGTTTTTATAAACATTTTATATATGCCCCTTTCTTTTTTATTAATTTATATAGAATCGTGACGCGTGACGCGAGGAACAGATTTTCTTTTCTGGTTGCTCCTGGATTCAGTCATGGTTATTAGTTGTAAAAAGTAACGTATTATAGTAAATAGTGAAAAATGATGATAACATCAGTGAAGCTGAACACTGATCACCGGTCACTGATTACTGTTTATCTGGTCTGTAGAGTCCTGCTTCATTTACTCCGAGTAAGCCTGCGTCGTAACTGCGTTTATCTACAGGAGAAAGGATTTTCACTGTTCCTTCAGGCATAATCGGATAGTGTCTTGATTTCTCAAGTTTATCTATAACAGGTTCAATACTGTTATCATCTGTCATCCAGTTTATTTTATCGAACTGTTGAAGAGATAAAAGACCGGAATAACCTCTCAGGGTTTTTTCCGCTTCAATATTGTAATAAAATTCGAAATAAGAAAGAACCAGTTCTCTGAGGGTTTTAAACACCGGTTCTCTAAAACGTATACCAGCGAAATTGGATTTTGCAACAGCACCCATAAGCCCGTTTTTTTTATATATGGCAATAACATGATCATCATCTCTGAAAGCAGTCATTTCCATGATGACAGGAGGATAATTCAGTCTCCTGAGAGCGGCTGCTGCAAAAAATGCTCCGTCAACACAGTGAGCTTTCCTGTCTCTCAGAACACTTCTGGGAGAACGGTAAAAATGATCATCACTGTAAGAAGTGCTGTCAATAAATTCCTGTATAAGATATGGACTTTTCAGTTTATCAAGTATGAGTAATTCGTCGTATGTCCAGGGATTTTCGTATAAGTATTTTTCTGGCACAGTATTTCTCCTTTTAGTAAGTAAATGGTGAATGGTGAGTAGTGAGTGATATAACATCTGCTCACTGCTCACCATTCACTGCTCACTGATAAATTACCGATGTGAGATAGTCACTGGCATTTGCCCTGAAGTTCTCTTCCATCAGATTTTTGTAATATCGTGCCATATGTCCATGTTCTTCCTTCGGAAAATCACTGTAATGCATGGCCATATCAATTATTTTATCTATATTTCTATCATAGAAATCTATCATTTTATCTTCCAGACCTTTGAAATTTTCTTCACAGTATTCCTGGAACTTATCAACCTGGAAGTAATCTTTGCTCATTTCAGCACAGAATTCATACTTCTTTAACTGTGATACCTTAGGGTCATTAAGAATCTTTTGATATCGTTTTTGTTCCATATCAACCCTTAAATCTACTTCTGTTACAGCACAGAAAGTGCTCCATTTTACGAGGGCACATATAAGCCACGGGAAGTGGGCATGGAGAGACGTAAAGAAACTGTCAGGACATGCATTTGCGTAATCTATTGGATGAATGACTCCTTCTTTTATGAGACATTCGAAAGAATTATAGGTCCATCTGTGATAGGAATTGATATGAAGCACATAATTCTTAAGTCTTTCAAAAACATCTTTATCGATTCTGATTTTTTCTTCGCTGTAATGCTGATGGATCGGTGCTTCAGGTTGATATCTCATAGGCAGTACCTGAGGTCCTATGGCCATACATCTTATGAATATATCATAATTTTCAATGGCTTCCTGTATATGAAATACCTTTCCTCCTGTTTCGTCATATTTCTCATATAATTCTTCGAGATTGTTTACTTTATAAACATCGCTGCCTCCGCCTCCAAAACCTTTCTTTAAATAAAGGGGGAATTTATTGTTAAAATATTTTTCTACTGCTTCTTTAATATAATTTCCGCCTTCATAAAATGCAGCTCTTATTTCTCTTATTTTTCCATCTATCTGTCTGGAACGTTTCATTTTAGCATTGAATTTATCCCAGTCAACATAACTTCTATCAGGATCAAAACCGAATTTGGTATTTGCAATAATCTGTTCCTGTTCTGCCTGCCACCAGTACTGTCTGATCTGGTCGTCTGTATAAGGGTTAAATTGAGGTAAGAGCACTGTAACAGGATGACGATCATGGGGATGCATACCTTTTATAAGTACATCATAACAGTTCTGTTTATCAAGATTGGAATTGGTCTGACTGTTATTGGCAAATTTTATCCCTGAATTCATAGCTGTATGGGCCATACATTTATAGTAACCGTTCCAGTGGGAACATCTGTCTATTATAAAATCTGCTTCTTCTTTTATGTCTGTGCCACACAGATGAGGTTTTGCTGTAAGTTTGCCCGGTTCTACTTTATACTCCTGACCTTTATAGTGTATAACAGGATCTACATAGTTCATAAATGCAGTGAGTGTTTCCCACATATCCCAGTCTATGAACATCATGGTTTTGATTTTTTTGGTAATCATTAATAACTTCCTTCCTTGTTAATCGTGATGCGTAACACGTGAGACGTGACGCGATGGATGATTTTATACTCGAAAACATAATGATTTTAATTCTAGCTCATTTTTTATATACCTTCATTATAAATATAGTTTTTTATTATAGTTTATATGAGAATTGTAATACGTTACGCATTACAATTCTCATATAAAAAATAAAGGAAAACTCTTAAATATAGAGAATAATCTTCGAATGTACACTAAAGAAAGGTAGCGATTTTTTAATGACAAAAAAGATACATATGGTAGGCATTGGCGGTATAGGTATGAGTGCCATTGCAATGTGTTTATTAGACAGAGGATATGAAGTGAGTGGCTCTGATCTGAAAAGTAATGAACAGATAGAAAGACTTATCAAACATGGTGTTGTTTTCCATAAGGGACATAAAGCATCAAATATTGACGGTGCAGTTAATAAAGTCATACGTTCTGCTGCTATAAAAGATAATAATGAAGAAATAATAGAGGCAAAAAGACATGCTATAGAAATAAAGAAATATTCGGAAATGCTCGGAGAATTGATGAAAGGTAAAAAAGGTATTGCCATAGCAGGATGTCACGGAAAAACCACTACAACATCACTTATTTCATATATATTATGTAAGGGCGGTCTTGATCCTACCTTTGTATGCGGCGGAGATATACCACAGCTCGGAGGAAATTCCTCTCCCGGCAGGGGGGATTTCTTTGTGGCAGAAGCCTGTGAATTTGACAGGTCTTTTCTCAATCTCCATCCAGAAACTGTTGTCATTACAAATATAGAAGAAGATCATCTTGATTATTATAAAGACATAGATGAAATAGTAGCTACTTTTAAAGAGTTTGCATCATTAACAGGAAAAACGGGATCCGTTATAGGATGTGTTGATAATGTTCATACTGAGAAAATAGTTAAAGAATTTAAAGACAGAGCCATCGGTTACAGTGTAATGAAAGATGCTACATGGCACGCAAGAAATATAAAATTTGAAAAAGGTATCAGTTATTTCAATGTTTTTCATAATGGTAAAGATTTAGGACAGTTTACTATGATGATACCTGGCATATTTAATATAAGTAATGCCCTGGGCGCTATTGTTGCTTCACATCTTGCAGGCATTGACATAGATATAATAAGAAAGGCCCTTTCGGAATTTACCGGTGCTGCAAGACGTTTTCAGATAATGGGAGAAAAAAACGGAGTAACATTAGTCGATGACTATGCCCACCATCCTACAGAAGTAAGATCCCTTCTCAGAGCAGCGAGGGAAAAATATCCTGATAAAAAGATCTGGGCTATATTTCAACCACATCAGCACAGCAGAACAAGGATGATGTTACATGAATTTGCAGAGTCCTTCAGTGATGCCGATCTTGTAATAGTTCCGAATATATTTTATGCAAGGGATGATAAGTCGGAACTTGAAAAGATTACGTCAGGACATCTGGCAGAAGAGATAAAGAAAAGAGGCAGGGAAGCTGTTTATCTCCCTGAATTTGAAGATGTACTGGATTATCTTCATCAGAACGGAGGGCATGATACAGTAGCTCTGACTATCGGAGCAGGCAATGTGAATGAAATTGCCAGAAGATTTCTTAATAAGTAATTATGACACTTCTCAAAAAGGAGATTTTTGTGAATTTTCCTAAATGTTCTATTATTTTATTTCTTCTGATTTTTTCTTTTTCCATAGCCAGGGCAGGTAATGTATCTTCTGTTGAATTTTTTTCATCTTTTCTTGACCGTAACTGGTCTTATACTGTATATCTACCGGAAGATTATAAAGATTCAGATTTAAAATATCCTGTTGTTTATCTTCTTCATGGTAACGGAGGGAATGAACGGGACTGGCTTGTTAACGGAAAGATAGAAAATACGCTGGATAGACTGATTTCTTTCGGTGAAATACCTCCTGTTATAGCAGTTACGCCTGATGTCGGTACAGGCTGGTATGTTGACAGAAAGGAAAAGTTTGAATCTGCTTTTATAAAAGATCTCCTTCCAGAAATTGATGGCAGATTTCGTACTGTTCCCTATCGTTCCGGAAGATTTCTTGCAGGGTTTTCCATGGGAGGTTATGGTGCTCTCAGATTTGCTTTTCTCTATCCAGAATTATTCTCTGCTGCAGGTCTCATTAATCCCGCCATTTATGCTCCCGAACCTCCTGAGACTTCTTCTGCAACAAAAGTGGGAGTCTTTGGAGAGCCCTATGACGGTAATATATGGAAATCATTGAATTATCCGGTGTATATTGAAACATTCATCAAAAAAAATACAAAACTTCCCATTTATATAATATGTGGTGATGACGATTATTTTAATATAGAATTACACTCCACTATTCTTTACGAAGAACTCAGAAAATCAGGACAGCCTGCAGAACTGCGTATATATAACGGAGGCCATACGTGGGAATTTGCTTCGGAACAAATCGGGGAAGTATTGAAATATATTTTGTTATGTTCATCAGAGAATAGCAATTAGCTAAATTTTTTGCTTTTCTTCTCTTCTCATATCTTCCTCCCACTTCTTTTTCTCTTCATCCAGCCACTGTTTCATTTCTTTCCAGGACATATTGCTCATTTTCTTGCTCAGCTCTCTTTTTATGCAACAAAGTATAATGACTCCATACAGATGTTTCCAGATATAACTTCAATTTTTTCATAAAAGATATCTCCTATTCTTATATTATATCATGTAATTAAAGGTTGTATAAGTCTGGTAAACCCATTATAAAATATGAGAATACCTTCATCAATCTATATTATTCAGATGAAGGAACTTTAAAGAATATTCAATAAATGAAATATATGGGCGACTTTTCATGTAAGCTCTAAATGCAAAAGGATTTCTGTCATAACTTATAGAATTTTACGGAGAGGTTTATGAATAACGAGAAAAATGAGGGAGGCAATATGGCAAAAAGAAAAAAGTTCTCTAAAGATTTAGACTCCATAAAAGAATCCGTAGAATATCATCTTAAATATACCATGGGAAAAGAACTTTCAGAGATTTCGGGAAGGGATATTTTCATGGCCTTTTCTCATGCTGTCCGTGACAGAATACTCGACACAATGCTGGAAACAGAAGAAAAATATCTTAAAGAAGGTTCCAAAAGACTCTACTATCTGTCCATTGAATTTCTCCTGGGAAGACTCCTGGAAAATAATGTATATAATACTGGCCTTTATGATATTTTTGCAAAGATATCAAAAGATATGGGGGTGAATTTTGAAGATTTAGAAGAAAAAGAAAATGACCCTGCTCTCGGAAACGGCGGACTCGGAAGACTTGCTGCTTGTTTTCTCGATTCCCTTGCAACACTGGATATGGCCGGGTACGGATATGGTATAAACTATCAGTTCGGACTCTTCAAACAGAGAATAAGCAATGGCTATCAGATTGAAGTGTCTGACCAGTGGCTCTGGGAAGAATCTCCATGGCTTATAAAAAGGCCGGAAGAAGCCTGTATCATACCTGTTTACGGCAGGCTCGTTCATGATATGGATATATCCGGGAATTATAATCCTCTCTGGCTTGACTGGAAGGATATTATAGGAGTTCCCTATGATATACCTGTTACGGGATACGGAGGAAAAACAGTAAACTATTTGAGACTGTTCTCTGCAAGAGCTTCCGAAGAATTTGACATGGAAATATTCAATGAAGGCGATTATTTTAAAGCAGTAGAGAGAAAAATGCTCATAGAAACTGTAACAAAAGTCTTATATCCGTCCGATTCCTTTGAAGAGGGAAGAGAACTGAGGTTTATACAGGAATATTTCCTTGTGGCATGTGCCATAAGAGATATAATGAGAAAATTTAAAAAAGAACATAATGATTTAAATAAATTTCATGAAAAAATTGCCATTCAAATGAATGATACCCATCCTTGCCTTACTGTGGCAGAATTAATGAGAATGCTTGTAGATGAAAATAAATTGCCCTGGGAAAAAGCATGGCATATCACAGTAGAAACCCTTGGTTATACAAATCATACATTACTCCCTGAGGCTCTTGAGAGATGGCCTGTACCACTCTTTGAAAAGGTTCTTCCGAGACATCTTCAGATTATATATGAAATCAATCATCGTTTCTTACAGGAAGCAATTAAACTCTGGTCTGACAGAAATGATATTATAAGCAAAATATCCGTTATTGAAGAAAGTGATCCCAAACAGATCAGAATGGCAAACCTTGCCATAATAGGAAGCCATTCCATTAACGGTGTTTCGGCACTTCATTCAGAACTTATAAAAACCTCACTGGTACCGGAATTTTATCATATGTTCCCTGAAAGATTTAATAATAAAACCAATGGTATAACACAGAGAAGATGGCTCAATCAGGCCAACCCGCTCCTGGCCGGATTGTTAAATAAAACAATAGGAGACCGATGGATAATGGAACTGAGTCACCTTAAAGAACTGGAAAACTATGGAGAAGATAAAAAATTCCAGGAAGAATTTATGAAGGTTAAAAAAGCCAATAAAGAAAGGCTCGCGAAAATCATTAAAGAAAATACGGATTTTATTGTAGACCCTTCATCTCTGTTTGATATTCAGGCGAAACGTATGCATGAATATAAAAGACAGTTACTGAATGTAATGCATATAGTTCACGATTATTTGAGCCTCATAGAAGACGGAGTAGAACCGGCTGTTCCCAGAACCTATATATTTGCAGGAAAAGCAGCTCCGGGATACTGGGCGGCAAAACAGATAATAAAACTTATAAACAATATGGGCTCTGTTATTAATACTGATAAAAGAGTAAAGGATCTTATAAAGGTTATTTTTATTCCTGACTACAGGGTGAGTCTTGCCGAAAAGATTATCCCCGCCGCAGATTTGAGCGAACAGATATCTACTGCAGGTATGGAAGCATCAGGGACAGGCAATATGAAATTTGCCCTTAACGGAGCTCTCACCATAGGTACACTCGATGGTGCAAATATTGAAATAATGGAAGAAGTAGGTTCAGATAATATTTATATATTCGGCCTTAAAGCAGAAGAAATAAATCATATGAAGCAAAACGGATCATACAATCCGTTGGATTATTATGAAAATCCTTATATAAAAAGGGTTATGGATGCTTTTGCCGGTAATATCTTCTGTCCTGACGAACCGTACCTGTTCAAATGGATTTATGAGAATATACTTCATCGAGATATTTATTTCCATCTTGCAGATCTGTCTTCTTATATAGAAGCTCATAAGATGGCTGATAGAGATTATATGAACAGTTCTGTATGGGCAGGTAAAGCCATATTAAATGTAGCAAGAACAGGAAAATTCTCAAGTGACAGGACAATCCTGGAGTATGCAAAAGATATATGGGGGCTTTTAAATGAGGACAAAAGAATTAATAGATGCGAAGCTCAGGGAGAAAATTAAAGAAACAGAATTAGAGCTTGCATATAATGCAGGACTTTTTGAATCTGCCAGCTCCTATCTTCATAATATTGGAAATGCTCTTTCAGAACTGGATGATAAGGTTTTGAATATACAGCATATTCTGGATTCAATGAAACAATATCCTGAGATTTTTAAAAAAATAAAAGAAATTCCTTTACCTGATAGTAGCCTTAAATATATTAATAAATTTGAAGATATACTCTTAAACAGAGTTATACCGGCATTAAACACTTCTGTAGAGGAAATTTCAGAGATACAGTCTCATATGATTATGACTATAAAACATCAGCAGGAAGCGTTTATTGAAACAGGAAAAAAAAGAGAAAAGTTTATTCAACATTTTTCTGTAAAAGAACTTGTAGAAAATATTCTCTATGATTTTCAACCGGCTCTGGAGCAAAAAAATATAAAGGTAGAAACGGAATTTTCATCATCTGATTTATTTATAAACAATCAAAAACACCAGATTATTCATGGCATAATCAATTTAATCAAAAATTCTATGGAAGCCATAGAAGAAGGAGATAACAAAGATAAAGGTCATATCTTCATAAAAGCCGATAAAATCTTCAGAAATGATACAGAAGACAGGGTTGTTATAATTTTCCGTGATAATGGGGCAGGTATAAAAGAGGAAGATATGTCGTCTGTATTTAAATCAGGATTTACCACCAAACAATATGGTTATGGCCTGGGACTTCATTCTTTCCTTAATTTTTTAAATGAAAATAATGGCTCTATTTCCGTATCAAGTGATGGAGTAAACAGAGGAGCAGAGTTCAGAGTAGAGATAGGAAATTTGGATGTGAATGGTGAAGAGTGAAGAGTGAAGAGTGAAAAGTGAAGAGTGAAAAGTGAAAATAGGAATACATTCTCATTCTTCTTTCAGGATTTTTATAATAATATTAATTCACAGAATTCTATAAATTCTTAATGGAGTCTTTTATGAGAATATCAAGAAGAATCTATGTGTGCCTTATTATTATATTAAATTTTATGACCGGATGTTGCTGTTACGACATATATAAATCTGTAAAATATCCGGAATGGAAAACCATACTGGAAAGAGACGATATATTTTCAGGCATTTCTTTTTCAGATCATCGGAATGGATGGGCTGTCGGTAGTGATGGTTTTATTGTTCATACCTCTGACGGAGGCCTTACATGGGAAAAGCAAAAAAGTCCTTCAAAGGAATCCCTTCTTAAAGTAGATTTCCCCGATAAACTGAACGGCTGGATAGTCGGAGAAGGAGGAACTGTCCTCCATACCTCTGACGGCGGTAAAAACTGGGAAATTCAGCAATCCGGGGAGAAGAATAAACTTTTACGGGTCCAGTTCACTGATATAAAGAACGGATGGATATGCGGTGCCTTCGGATCAGTTCTTCATACATCTGACGGCGGTAAAAACTGGGAAAAACAAAAAATCGGAACAAATGTCAGGCTTTTCGGCCTTTATTTTTTAAATGATAAAGAAGGGTGGGTTACAGGGAAAAAGGGTACAATATTTCATACGAAAGACGGAGGCGTGACATGGGAAAAACAGAAAAGCGGCATAACATACCCCCTTGCATGTATATATTTTACAGATAATAAAAACGGCTGGGCGGCAGGTGCCGGAGGTATTGTTATCCATACAACAGACGGAGGCTCTACATGGGAAAGGGTATCAGGTGAATTTAAAGGAGAACTCCATGATATTTCCTTCTCAGATAAAGACCATGGATTGATTGTGAGTAAATCCAGTATGGTATTTTATACGGATAACGGAGGCTCTACATGGGTTAAACATGAACTCCATCCTCTCATGTTTTCTCCTCTCTACGGTGCCTCTTTTATTGATAAAAACACCGGATTTGTTGCAGGATATAAAATTCTTTTTACTTCTGACGGAGGGCAAAACTGGAAGGTAAGCCTTGATAACGGTACTATGGTGGCAGATATTTATTTTGTAGATAAAAATAACGGCTGGACAGCAGGACAGAAGGGAAAGATTTTATATCTGAAAGACGGCGGAGAAACCTGGGTGAGTCAGACCAGTAACACAGAAGACGATCTTCAGGCAATTTATTTTACCGATCTGAAAAACGGATGGGCTGTGTCATGGGAAGGAACGGTTATACACACTTCTGACTGCGGAAATAACTGGTCTGTTCAGTTAAAAGACGACAGAAATCGCCTGTCAGATATTCATTTTATTAACTCTCTGGAAGGGAGAGTTACGGGAAGAGTTGAGAAAGAACATAAAGGTATTATTCTTCACACAGGTGATGGTGGAATTACGTGGAGGGAAGAATATAAAACAGATGCACAGATTAGCAGTATCTCCTTTGTTGAGGATAAAACTGGCTGGGCTGTTGGAGATGGAGGTCTTATTATCCATACATCAAACGGAGGTTCTACCTGGGAGCAGCAGATAGCAGATCCGAATGACAGATATAAAGGAAGAACTCATAATCTGAGAAGTGTTCATTTTGTAGATGAATTAAACGGATGGGCCGTCGGCTCAAGCGGAATGATAATCCATACTTCTGACGGAGGTAAAAACTGGGCCAGACAGAAGAGCATAAAAATGTTCTCTGACAGCCGTATTGATTTCTATAAGATTTTTTTTGTTGATAAAGACAGAGGATGGATTTGCGGTAAAAAGGCCATTCTTTCCACAACAGACGGAGGAAATAACTGGAATATAACAAATGAATCTCATCTCTTCCGCAGTATTTATTTTACCGATAAAGATAATGGCTGGACAGCGGGAGAATACGGAATAATATTAAAATATATAAAAAAAGAGGGGGAAACAGAATGAAAAGAGCAAACTGGGAATATCATATTTTCATTATAATAACAGGTGTTTTATATATGGCCGGAGCTGTTTATATGACTGCTCTCAGTTTGTTTGCCCTTTCTATGGCCGGAGCGGAAGGCTCAATGGATATTAACGAGGGTATATATGAACTTCCGGCCATATTTAAATATTACCTTCTGTTTAAAATTAACTACTGGTGGGTTCTGTGTGTTCTGGTTATTATAGAATCCATTCTTCTTATAGCAGTATCTATTCAACTCATAAGACTTCGCCATACAGGAAGAATCTTTATGGTGGTCTTTAATTTTTTTTATATATTGAGATCCCTGTGGAATATTTTGTTATCTGTTTTTGCCTGGAAAATAACCATGCAGGATATACCTGTCGAAGGGCTTGATCCGGTGAGAGCTTTTCTGCTGACCAACTACGGAGGGCTTATATCTTCTGTCATATGCACGGGGCCGTGGATACTTCTTTATATTGCTGTAATAATTCTGCTCAGTAAAAAACAGGTAAGGCAGTTTTTCAGATAGAATAATCGGAGTTATTGCCAGGTTATCTGCAAAAAACATTATAAGAAAGTGCACGTTAAAACTTTGCTTCTAATACCAAATTGCTTTGATTGAAATGAATAATTTGAACAAAGGTAGCTGATATTAATGCGGTAAATGATGACAGGCGGACTCCTTTGCATATTGCTTCACAATATGGATAAAGAAGTTGTGCTTACACTTATATCGAAGGGAGCAAATATTAATGCTTTAGATAAGGATGGTAATACACCATTGAAGTTAACTTTAGAAAACCATCAAAATGAAACAGCAGAGATTCTTAAAAACTATGAAGTAAAATAGACTCTTGAATTTAACCTGATATTTTTATAAATAATGTTAATATTGATATAGGAGTAATAAAATAATAAATTTTTCGAGAGAAGAGATGATTATGGTCAATGTGACATTGAACAAATTTATCGAAGATTTCATTACTTTACCCTTAGAGAAAAAGGAATATTTACTTGATATTATGAAAAAACAGTTGATTGAAGCAAAGAGGGAGAGTATTGCACAAAGAACTTTGGAATGTATGGATAATTTAGCAACAGGAGGTCGAAACTGCTCAAGAAAATCCGTATAAATCTATATAAATATTGACAAAATAAAATATATATTTATTATGATATTAGGAGGAAGTTCCTGGCAATAATAACAATTTTTCAGTAAAACTATAATATAAAAGTATAAGTAAGAAAAATGAAGCTATTATAGAGAACAGTAAAAATATGTTTCTTTCGGAGAAAAGCAATGAAAGAGAAGAAAGAGATAAAACAAACAGTAAAACAATATTGTCTGGACATAGACGAAAAAAGTTATAATGAAATAACCCTTATAGCCTATCGCCATAGTAAAGTAAGGAATTATGTTTATGGAAGATATGGAAGTATAAAAGGGTTATTTTATTTAAAAAACCATAGAAAAAAGATAAGAGATAAGTGGGTAAAAAGTGGTTTTGCTAAAAATTGGTCACTTCCTGACAGACACTGGAAAATTGCTCTTGACAGCGCCATAGGAAATATAAAGAGTCAGTGGTCTAACTGTAAGAATAAAATAAAAAAATCCGTATATAATAACAGTAACCTTGAAAAAGATGAACAATTTTATATATACTACATATTGAAATCAGATTTATTACTTTGTTCTATTCTCACAGGTAAGGAGTTTAAGAAACCGGAAAAGCTGAAAAAATTAGAGATAAGAGAGAAGTATGTTCATAATCTTATAAAAAGATATGTAAGAAAACATAAAGGAAGAAAACCGCACTCAAGAAAAGCGAGAAGTTTTGAACTTGACGGAAGTATGTACAGGTATGAAAAGGAAGAACACAGAAATATTTTATATATACAGGGACTAAAAAAAGGAGAAAGAATAAAATTACCTCTCACAGATGACAGACATTTTAAAGGTACTTTAAGAATAGTAATAAAATCGGAAGAAAGAATAGAAATTCATCATTGTGTGGAACCGGTGATAAAGAAAATCAGTGAAGAAGAAAAAACAATCGGAATAGATAAGGGATACCAGTGCTTAATAGCCACCAGTGAAGGAACTTTTTACGGCTCTGAATTGAATAATTTCTTATCAGAGGAAACAGAGAGACTGAATGAGAAGAACAAAAAAAGAAATAAATTAAGGTCACTGTTAAAAAAGAACATAGAAAAAGGAAATACAGCTAAAGCAAGAAGAATAGGTAAATATAATCTTGGTAGGAAGAAATACTTGAGAAAAAAAGAGAAAGTCCGTTCCAGGCTTGAAAGTTATATAAACAGGGAAATTGGAAGATTTATAACAGAGGAGAAACCATCTGAAGTTATCCTTGAGAATTTAAATTTTACCAGTTGGAGAGAGAAATTGCCGAAGAAAATAAAGAGGCGGTTGTCACGGTGGGTAAAAGGTTATATCCAGGAGCGATTGGAATATAAATTCAGTCTTAAAGATATAAGGTCAGCAGTTGTAAATCCAGCGTATACATCACAAATCTGTAGTATTTGCGGATGTTTTGGTCTTCGTACATACGACAGATTTTACTGTCCTTATTGTGACAGGGTTGTACATGCAGATTACAACGCAGGTAAGAATGTCCTGGCAAGGAAAGATGATAAAGAAATCACTCTTTATACACCTTATAAGAAGGTAAAAGAGATACTCCTTGCAAGATGTTCTGCGGTTGTGGGTAGTCCTCATGGGATGACTGGCTCAACCAGGACTCCAGATACTGTTATCAGTCAATCGGAGAGCGAATTACAGAGAAATCTATCCATAGATTTATATAGTTTGCCATGAGGTTTGAATAGATTTTTCTGACCAGGTACTGTTAAAGATTTATACGAGGATCTTGAAAATGATTGAATTAATCTGGGATAAGATTCGTGTCCCCCCTTTTCTAAACAGTTCTTTACAATCTTATATTATCAGAAAATAATTGTTAATTCAAATATTTGATTGTTTTTTTCATTTAACAATCTTCACCGGAAAAGTATATTGCTTCTATCCGGTTATAAAAGTATAATAAAAAGTTAACAATAAAAAATTACCGGAGAAATAAAATGAATGAAATCAATTAAGAGCGAGGAATTTAATTCATCCGTTAAAAATATTAAATTTGATAATTTTGAGTCGGAAAGGGAAATATTCTTCACTTCACTGATTATTATTGGTTTTCTTTTGTTTTCTATCGGATTTATTCCGGAAAGCAAATTATTATTAATTTTTGGTTCTGTCATAAGCGTAATATCTTTATTTATCAGGCTGACTATCAGAGAAACACTCATCCTTGACTCAGAGAAAAAATGTGTCATGAAATATAAAAAATTCCTTTTTAAAGAAAAAACAGAGGTTTTATGTCCCTTCAGCCACATTAAATATGTGAAATTATCAGATGTTGAATATGAAACAGATGCCTATGATGACAGACAAAAATGGGCTGCTCCAGGTTTTGACAGACTTCTCAGAGTTAAATATACCCTTTTTTCTGTTCAACTGGTATTTCGGGATGATAAAACAAGAACATATAAAAAGCAGATCTCAGTAAGTAGAAGAGAAGAATATAATTCCAGAGAGCCTGTTGCAGTGCTAAGAGATTATGCTCTTGAAATTGCCGGTTCAGTCGGCTGTGAGGTAATTTACAGTGAAAAGATTCCTTTAAACGAAAGAATTCAACCTTCAGAAATATATTATTCGGAGTTTGAATATTATCAATTCTCCAGAAATCTGCATCGATAATACCTGCTATCCCTGTAATATGGCCTTTTATGAGTATAGTTAAAGCACCGATAGCATTATCCTTGCCGAAAGACGGAATTAGTTTACAGTTATTATTATCGGTAAATCTCTCATAAACCTTTATATCTGTCTCACCTTCAACTAACAGGATTGTACCGCGATGCAGAGAGCGAGTCATACGGACAGTATTGGCAATATCATTTGCCGTAAGATATTGTCTCACTTTTGTTAGCCTCCAGTTCAACTGTTAAATCCCATCTGTCATGAATTATCTGAGGTGAGTGAGTTGCGATAAGAACGTCAAACCCGACAAGTTTTGCTATTTCCAGCAGATCTTTAATAAATTGCTGCTGCCATACGATATGAAGTGAGAGCTCAGGCTCATCTATAAGAATAAGAGAACTGGGATTAACTTTAAATAGTAATTCGTAAAATAAAACCAGTTCATGCTGTTCACCTGATGACAATTCTCCAGGAGATAAGAATTTGCCTCTATCGGACTTAAAGACAAAACCTTCTTTTTTATTTACAGACATTTTTTTATAAAGGAATTTGTTATTAATAATGTTTACAAAAAGATTTATTTTATTATTTAACTCATCAAAGACACTCAATTTCTTATTAACATCATTTACATATACAGACAGAACATTTCTGTTGTTTTTATCGATTTTTTGTAATAACTTAAAATCTATTTCCTTTTCTTTATCTAAAAGACCTGTATCCATGAGGCGCGAACGTTTTTCTTCAAGTTCTTTCAGTTCTTTTTTCAATTCATCTATTGTCAATTCAGGAACTCCATCTCCTGTGACCAGTCTCATTGGAAAATCTCTATCCAGAGACTGAGACAGTGCTGCATATTCACCGAGTTTATCCTGGATTGCATTCGCCAGTTCTCTGGAATAAGTAATAACTGCCGGTATCATTAATGGTTTTTCTTCATAATTTCGGTTCAGATGTGAGAAATTTAGTAATCGCTGGGTTTCTATAAATTTGAGCTCTATAGAATTTTTTAATTTTTTTAGCCATGCCGGTTCTTTAATTTCAGGTATATTGATCGGTATTTTATCTTTGCATCTGTCCAAAACTTCTTCAAAGGAAAGTTTTTTCTGGTTTGCCATATCAAGCCAGTTTTCATTGTTTATTCTATCAATACCAAGTTTCCTCAGTAAATGAAAAGGGAACTCAAAATCTTCAGGTTTGAGAGGATTAATTAAATGAGATTCTTTTTTACCATTTTTTAATGTATGCTCCCATAGCAGCACATTATTAGTTTCTTTCTTATGTTCTTTAATAGTCTTTTTCAGGCATAAACCGGTATTATTATCAAAATCTACAGACATCTCGCTGAATGGAATATGATGGAGCTCACTGTAAAGTGATTTAAAGAATGCATTTAATATCCTGAGTAAAGTAGTTTTCCCGAAGCCGTTCGGGCCATGTATAATGGTGATATGGTCATTTAAATTTAAAGGAATTTCATAATTAAATATGCCAAAAAGATTTTTGATGCTTATTTTTTTTATTCTCATAAGAGTCTCCTTATAGTTTTAATCTTACTATTTCATATATTTTAACATAGCAGATATAACAAAAGATATAATATTTTTTATTTGTTCTGTGAATTAGATATCCTGTCCAGCACATGATGTATCTCCCAGAAGGGCGGAGACTAAGAACCTATCCGAAAAGTAATATTTATTCTACACCCTTCCGGTGGGTGA
>CAYSLJ010000019.1:0-55840 GCA_964431735.1 uncultured Synergistia bacterium
TCGCTACGTTCTACTTCGCGATATAGAGGGAGAATTCTGAGGTCTTTTAGTTAAAAAAGGAATATCAAATAAAACTTCATTCACTGCAAAGAATTAATGAAAGAGGGGTAATTCCTGATGAAATTAAGGATGTCCTTTTAAACTGTAAAATAATTGAAGATTATCCTGACGACAAACGGGGACATAGCTGTCTTGTTTCAGGGAAAACCTGTAATGGACGCAATTTGCATATAGTCTGTGGAATTGCCAGTAACACTCTCTGGATTATCACTATATACGAACCATCTGAAAAAGAATGGGTAACACCTGAAAAAAGGAGGGAGAAATAATGAAATGTTTTGAATGTGGAGGAGAAATGGTTAAAAAGCATGATGGACTTGTCTTTTACAAAAAAGATAAAAGTCCTGTTTATTTTGAAAATGTTCCGTTAAATGAATGTGTTCAATGCGGTGAGAAATATATTGATGGACATGTTACAGAAAAAATAGGAAATATTTTAAATGCCGACAAGATTGAAAGTGAAAGACATCTGGTAATTCCTATTATCAGTATGGCTGCGTAAAAAAGGAGTGAGGGACATGTGTAAAATAAACCCCCGTGTGGATTTTGCCTTTAAACTTATATTCGGAAATGAGCAGAATAAAGATATACTTATCTCTTTACTTAATGCCATACTGGAGGATTATCAGACCTGCCCCATAGAATCCATAGAAATCCTTAATCCTCTGGGAGCAAAGGAATACAGTAAAGATAAACTCACGATCCTTGATATAAAGGCGAAAGATCAAAAAGGAGAATTTTATAATATTGAAATGCAAATTTCCGATCAGTATTATTATCAGAAAAGAGCTTTATATTACTGGTCAAAACTCTATACTTCCCAGATAAGCGAAGGCATAGGATATCAAAACCTTACAAGAACTGTAAGTATAAATATTCTGAATTTTAATGCCATAAAAGAAGTAGATTATCATAATGTGTACCGGGTAAGAGAATTAAAGAAAAACATAGATCTTACAGAGCAATTAGAGATACACTTTATTGAACTTGAAAAATTCTCAAAAGAATTGCCTGATCTTAAAAGAACAATGGACAGATGGATATATTTTCTTAAATATGCAGAGAAATTTACAGAAACAAATCTCCCTGAACAATTAAAAGAAATTGAGACAATAGAAAAAGCTAATGTAATACTCGACAGAATATCTTTAAATAAAGAACAGAGAGAGATTTATGAGGCAAGATTGAAATCCCTTCGTGATGAAGACGGAGCTTTACAGACAGCCAGAATAAGAGGGTTAGAAGAAGGTATGGAAAAAGGTAAGCTCGAAGTGGCAGGGAAATTGCTTGAAAAGAAATTTTCAGTAGAAGAAATCTGTGAAATAACCGGGCTGAGTGAGGATGAAATTAGAAGTCTGAACCGGGATTTTCGGGATTTATAGGATGGGCGGGATTTTTTATTAGTTAAATAGTGTCAACAGTGTTGACACAAAATAAAAATTAACTATGCCAGTAGAAAATTACATAACTAAATATATAAAAATCTCGCCAGTGGTGAGAGAATTAAACCGGATAATAAAAATTGTGTCACCACTGGCGACACAAATGATGGAACTGATATGATGTAACAGATTTCTACAATCGCCGGGATAGAAAATCCTGTTAATCCATTAATCCAGAAAATCCCGGTTCAGACAATTGAAAGGAATTGGATATGGAAAAAATTGAAAGTAGAGAGGGTTATAAGAAGACGGAACTGGGATGGGTGCCGGTGGAGTGGGAGATTCGCCAATTTGGTGATGTAATCTCTGAAATGAAAAGTGGTTTATCTAGAAGATTATCTTTTTGTGACATTGGATTACCTGTTATTAGATCGAATAACATTGTTGAGTCTGGTATAGATTTCTCTGATATAAAATATTGGTTTGTTGATGATCCACAAGGTTCTGAAACGTCTACTTATTTTATTAAAGATAATGATATTTTATTGAATTTTATAAATAGTTTAGCTCAGATAGGTAAATGTGCAAAATTCATCAATAAACTAAATAGAAATATAATTTACACAACCAATGTAATGAGAGTTAAGTTAAATGATAAAATTCTTACAGATTATTTCTTATATATTACTAAAACTAAAAACTATAATGATTTCATAGCATCGATTGCAAAGCCTGCAGTAAACCAAGCCAGTTTTACAATTGGAGACTTTAAGTCATATATATTCTCTCTCCCCCCTCTCCCAGAACAACAAAAAATCGCCCGGCTCCTCTCCTGCTGGGATAAAGCCATAGAAAAAACAGAAAAATTAATAAATGCCAAAAATAAACTCAAAAAAGGCCTTATGCAGAAACTTCTTACCGGCAAAAAGAGATTTAAAGAGTTTATTGTAAGCCCTGACAGATATAATACCGAGTTTGGCAAATTACCGGTGGATTGGAATTATATTGAAATAAAAAATATAGCAGAAGAAGTAAAACTCAGAAATACTGACTCTAAATCTTTAACTGTTTTATCCTGTACCAAATATAAAGGTCTGGTTGATTCATTAGAATATTTTGGGAAACAGATTTTTAGTAAAGACACTTCAGATTATAAACTTGTAAAACGTAATCAATTTGCTTATGCTACTAACCATATAGAAGAAGGTTCAATAGGATATCAAAATTTATATAATGAAGCTTTGATTAGTCCTATGTACACTGTATTTGAAACATATAAAGAAAAAGTTAATGATGCGTTTTTGTATAGGCTATTAAAAACAGATACATATATACACATATTTAAAAGCAGGATGATTGGTTCAATTGATAGAAGAGGCGGTTTAAGATGGAAAGAGTTTTCAAAAATTAAAGTACCTCTTCCTACCATACCAGAACAACAAAAAATCGCATCTGTCCTCTCCACCTGCGACAGAGAAATGAAACTCCTGGAAAAGAAATTAAACTCTCTTAAAAACCAGAAGAAGGGACTTATGCAGAAACTCTTAACAGGACAGATCAGAGTATCCGTTGTCTGAACCGGGATTTTCAGGATTAATGGATGAACAGGATTTTTTTAATCCGGGGTAATATGTTAGAGCCTATCTAAAGAAGGTGACAGAAATGATAGAGATAAAGGACAATACTCTTATAATAACTCTGCCGGAAGGTACTGATAAAACTATATTTAATGAAATAATCAGCTTTGTTTACTCAAAGATCAATACGAATAAGAGTAAAGAAATTTTAGAATTGATAGAGAAATATCATAAATTTGATAAAGACTTTAAATTTAATAGAGATGAAATCTATAATGAACGATTGATATAGTAATCAACGGCCAGACATGTTAAAATTATTATCAAAGAAAGGGGTGATTAATTTATTTATACAGTAAAAGGTTTTTATGATAGTAATTGAGTAACCCTTCAGACTCCTGTCAAAATTGATGAACCTGTGCCGGTTCTTGTTACTTTTTTATCAGAAAAGGTACAACCTGTTACATCTGAAGAAATCGTAAAACCATATCAGGAGAAAGCTCTTTCATTTAATATGGGATTGGAGCCGGATGAAGAGTATGCAGAATTTTTAATGAACGAATACCATGATCTCTATGGTTACGTAAATGAAAAGGAAGTGTTTTTATGAAGTTTCTAATAGTAATTGACACAGATGAAGACGGCATATATATAGCCGAATGTCCTGCCATACCCGGCTGTGTAAGCCAGGGTGAAACAGAAGAGGAATCAATAAATAACATAAAAGAAGCAATAAAAGAATGTCTTTCTGTCAGGCTTGAACTGGGAATGCCTCTAACTATAACAACTCATGAAATTGAAGTGGCGGTATGATAAATGAGCGAGATACCAGTACTCAGACCTGAAGAAGTTATAAAAATTTTCAAAAAATTCGGATGGGTTCCAGTAAGACAGAAAGGCAGTCATATAATTCTTGTCAAAGAAAAGCATATAGCTACACTTTCAGTTCCAAATCATGATAGAGTTGCCAGAGGAACACTGAGATCTTTAATCAAAAAAGCAAATTTAACTATAGAGGAATTTCTGGAAGCATTAAAAAAATCATAAAAAAATCCCGTAAATCCTGCATCCAAAAAATCCCGGATCAGACAAAAGGAGAATAATTTAAAATGTCACTACCGTCCTTTAAAGAAGATCATATATCGCAAATACCTGCGTTAATCTTATTGCAGAATATGGGTTACATCTATATCACACCTGAAGAAACTCTGAAAGAAAGGCATGGCAAAAAATCAAAAGTAATACTCGAAGGAATTTTAGAACAGCAACTCAGGAAGATAAATCATATAAACTTTAAAGGTAAAATTTACGAATTCTCAGACAGCAATATAAAAAATGCCATAGAAGCCCTTAAAGATTATCATTATGAAGGACTTATAAACACAAATGAAAAAATCTATGATCTCCTCTGTCTGGGCAAAAGCTTTGAACAGAACATGGACGGAGACAAAAAAAGCTTTAATCTGAAATACATTGACTGGAAAGACATAAAGAATAATGTCTTTCATGTAACGGCAGAATTTGAAGTCTCACGTACAGGCAGTAATGAAACCAGACGGCCTGATATAGTCCTCTTTGTAAACGGTATCCCCCTTTCAGTAATAGAATGTAAAAGACCTGATATAAAAGAGCCCATAGAACAGGCCATTTCACAGAATATAAGAAATCAGAAAGATGACGAAATTCCGGGACTTTTTGTATATTCTCAAATACTCATGGCTCTTGCTAAAAACGAAGGCAAATACGCAACTACAGGCACAAAAGCAAAATTCTGGTCTCTCTGGAGAGAGCAAGAGAGAGGCGAAAAAGAACTTTTAGAGATTATAAATACCCCCCTTACAGAAGAACAGAGAAAAAAATTATTTTCCCCGCCATTCTCCTGTACATATTTTGATAGAGCCGGTGTTTCTCAAAACCTGATCCTTAAAGAAAGTAAAGCCAGATACGGAAAAGAAATCAGTGAAACGGAATCTTCAAATGATATAAACCTTCTGGAATTAATAAAAAAATCACTTTCTGAACCTGGTGAAATAACAGTCACAGAACAGGACCGCCTTATATATTCTCTATTAAAACCTGATAGATTTATCGAACTTATATATAATTTTATTTTATATGACTGCGGAGTAAAGAAAATTGCAAGATATCAGCAGTATTTTGCAGTTAAAAATACTCTGGAACGAGTAACGGAAATAAATAAAGAAGGAAAAAGACAGGGAGGAGTCATCTGGCATACCCAGGGAAGCGGAAAATCTTTAACAATGGTGATGATGGCAAAAGCTCTTTCACTGGAACCATCTATCTCTGACCCGAGAATAATCCTCGTTACAGACAGAGTAGATCTTGATGACCAGATATATAAAACTTTTCATCAGTGCGGTAAAGATCCTGTTCAGGCTACAAGCGGTGAAGATCTGGTAACAAAAATAAAAGAAAAAAAAGAAATCATCACTACTATAATAGATAAGTTTGAAACAGCAGGGAAAAAGAGAAAATTCAAAGATACATCAAATAATATTTTTGTTCTTGTAGACGAAAGCCACAGAAGTCAGTACGGTGTGGCAAATGCCACAATGGAAAAAGTATTTCCAGAAGCCTGTTATATAGGATTTACCGGCACACCTTTAATGAAAAAAGACAAAAACACCGCCAGAAAATTCGGAGGCATTATAGACACCTATACAATCGATAGAGCCGTAAAGGATAAGGCCGTTGTCCCGCTGCTCTATGAAGGACGCCATGTCGTGCAGGAAGTCGATCAGACATCAATTGACAGCTGGTTTGAAAAAATATCTAAAAATCTGACGGAAAAACAAAAAACAGATCTGAAAAGAAAATTCAGTACAGCAGACCAACTAAATGAAGCAGAACAGAAAATCGCGAGATCTGCCTATGACATAAGCGAACATTTCAAAAAAACATGGAAAGACACTTCTTTTAAAGGGCAATTAACAGCCCCTTCAAAAATTGCTGCTCTGAAATACAAAAAATATCTCGATGATTTTGGAGAAGTATCATCGGAAATTTTAATCTCCGGTCCTGATACAAGAGAAGGCCATGAAGATGTTTTTGAAGAAACAAAAAGTGAAGTCCAGATATTCTGGAAAAACATGATGAATAAATATGGTAATGAGAAGAATTATAACAAACAGCTTATTAACTCATTTAAGAATGACGACTACCCTGAAGTTATAATAGTCGTAGATAAACTCCTCACCGGGTTTGACGCTCCGCGAAATGTAGTTCTATATATAACCAGAAATTTAAGAGATCACAAACTTCTTCAGGCCATAGCAAGGGTTAACCGCCTTTATGAAAACAAAGAATTCGGCTATATTATAGATTATTACGGATTGTTAGGTGATCTCGATAAAGCCCTGACAGACTATACATCTCTCGAAGATTTTGACAATGAAGATATAGAGGGATTGCTTAAAAATATAACTGAAGAAATCAATACACTCCCTCAAAAACATTCGGATCTCTGGGAAATTTTTAAAGAAATAAAAAATAAATCAGACGAAGAAGCCTATGAACGATTACTATCAGACGAAAAAGTGAGAGATAACTTTTATGAGAGGTTAACAGACTATGCAAAAACCTTATCTGTTGCCATGTCTTCAAGTAAATATCTGGAAGAAACACCGGAAGAAAAAATAAATAACTATAAAAAAGATCTTCAATTCTTTCTTTCACTAAGAAAATCAGTAAAAAGGCGTTATTCGGATGAAATAGACTACAGAGACTATGAACCGAAAATCCGTAAACTCATAGACACCTATATACCTTCAAATGAAATTTTATATATAACAGAACCTGTTAATATCTTTGAAACTGAAAAATTCGCCGCCCAGGTAGAGGAATGTAAAACAATAGCTTCTCAGGCAGACACAATAGCATACAGAACGGAAAAAACTATAGAAGAAAAACTGGAAGAAGATCCTGTATTTTATACCAGATTTTCAAAATTGCTAAAAGACACCATAGAAAATTTTAAAAACAGGAGAATATCCGAAAAAGAATATCTTGAAACAGTAAAAGGCATAATGGTCTCGGTAAGAGACAGAACAGGAGACGAAATACCGGACAAATTAAAACACAGATTAATAGCCAAAGCTTTCTATGGAATTGTCCTGGAAACTCTCAATAAAACTAATAATATCCCTGACATAAAAGATATATCGGCAGATACGGCTATAGCAATAGACGACATAATTCAGCAGAATAAAATAGTTGACTGGGTAAACAATACTGATACTCAGAATAAAATGCGCAACGAAATAGAAGATTCTTTATATGAGATTAACAGCACACATAAGATAAATCTGACTGTAGATGATATAGATAAAATAATGGAGCAGGCAATAAGCATTGCCAGGGTAAGGGATCAATAATGACAGAAACAAATTATCATGCCATTACATATGGTAATCAGAAAATCAAATTTAAACTTGAATTAAGTCAGAGGAAGAGCCTGAAAATTACAGTTACGCCTGACCTGAATGTAACAGTAAAAGCACCATCTGACAGAGCGCTTGATTTTATACTTGAAAAGGTAAAGAAGCGTGCTCACTGGATAATAAAACAGCAGAACTTCTTCAATACTCTCCCTCCGCCTGTGCCGGAAAGAAAATACGTGAGCGGTGAAACTCATATGTATCTGGGCAAACAGTACAGACTTAAAATAATTGAATCTGCTGAAGAAAATGTAAAACTAAAAAGTGGATATATATATATAAATACCGAAGAAAAAAACAATCCTGAAAGAATCAAGACCCTTCTGGGAAATTGGTATTTAGACCATGCCAGAGTAAAATTCAATCAAAGAGTAACCCTCTGCTATGAAAAAATAAAAAAATATGACATAAACACCCCGCTCCAGATAAAAATAAAACAAATGAAAAAACGCTGGGGCAGCTGTAGTAAAAACGGCACTATATTGCTCAACAGAGAACTCATCAAAGTGCCATCTCACTGTATAGACTATGTGATTACTCATGAAATGTGTCATCTAAAACACTACAACCATAATAAAAAATTCTTCAAACTCTTATCCCGGGTAATGCCGGACTGGCAAAAAAGAAAGGAAAAATTAGAACAAATAATTCTATAAAAAATATAAATATTCTTATAGTTTGGGACTGCTGAAATATAATACACAGATATGTTCTATTGAATCATCAAATTCATAAAAACCGTATAAATTTTCACAAAAATTCTGGACAAAACTCTGCTTCAGAAGATATTATAACAGAACATTTCTTTAATTCTAATCATTATTGGCGTAAAATCTGTAACCGACACCTGGCTCTGTAAGGATAAAATTCGGTCTGTTCGGATCTCCTTCAATCTTTTTTCTGAGATTTCCGATATGAACCCTGAGGGTCTGGGTATCCCCTTCATATTCAGGGTCCCATACCTCTGAAAGCAGTATGGTATATGTTACAACTCTTCCTGAATTTTTTATGAGATATTGAAGAAGGGAAAATTCTGTTTTTGTAAGTTTCACTTCCTGACCATCTCTGAAGACCTGGTGTCTTGAAAGATCAACTTTCATGCCCTGGGACTCAAAAACTGTTACAGAAGAAGGAACCTGTTTTGCTCTCCTTATATGAGCCCTTATCCTTGCAAGAAGTTCACCTGTATTAAAAGGTTTTGTCAGATAATCATCTGCTCCCAGGTCAAGGGCACATACTTTATCTTTTTCTTTATCATGGACTGAAAGGACAAGTATGGGAATATGTGACCATGTGCGGATCTCTTTACATACATCAATACCTGTCATTCCCGGCATGGAAAGATCGAGAATAATCATAGACGGCATTTCCAGAGACGCAATTTCAAGAGCCTCGTCGCCATTAGAAGCAAGTAGCACATCATAACCTCTTGCAGAAAGAGCATTCTTCAAAGCCCTTCTTATCTGAACATCATCATCCACTACAAGAATTTTTTCTTTATTTACACTCATTATTATATTCCTTTCTTTAAATCGTGATGCGTAATGCGTAATGCGTAATGCGTCACGGGTAATCCACTCACCCTTCACTCTTCACTTTTCACTCTTCACCATTCACTACTCACCATTCACAGGAAGAGACACAAGAAATCTTGCTCCCCCGTAAGAAGAATCCTCTACAGAAATATGTCCTCCGTGAGCCTGAATAATTTCAAGACATATGGACAGACCGAGTCCTGTCCCTCTTACTGATTTTTCTCTTGCCACCTGACCGCGATAAAATTTACGGAAAATTAATTCTCTTTCATTGATAAGAATACCGGGGCCGGTATCTTCGACCCAGAATCTGATATTATTATCCTGAAAATCTGCCCCTATCATTACAGGTGAGGAATACTCTGAATAATCGAGGGCATTTTCCACAAGATGACGGATGACCTGTGAAATCTGTACCGTATCAACCCATAAAAGTGGCAATTCATCAGGGATATCAATCTTAAGACGTCTGTATTGATTTTCAGGAAGACGTCTTACGGCAGTACTTACAATTTCTCTGAGTTCAAACCATTCCCTCTCAGGTTTCCAGCTTCCTGATTCAAGTTTGGCAAGGTCCAGAAGTTTCTCTATATTTTCCGTCACTCTTTTCAGATCTTCAGCCATAAAACCTAACTGTTCCTGAAGAGTGTCTTCATCCCATTTCACATCTTTCTGCCTGAGACTGGATAAAGTGGCATTTAGAGATGCGAGAGGTGTTTTAAGATTATGTGAAATAGAAGAAAACAGAACAGATCTGAGTCTTTCTGTTTCTCTCAGTGTTTCGGCCCTGGCTGTCTCTTCCATAAGCCTCTGTCTTTCAAGGAAATTGGCTGCATTGCCGGCAAAGGCGACGATCAATCTGAAATCTGACACACTGAAAACCCTGTCTTCCACAGGTATAACATACATCAGTCCAAGAGCCTTATCACGTGCGTACATGGGAATAAATACATCTGAACGGGAAACATTTTTTGAAAGTAAAGAACTATGAGTTACAGAAACAGGCCAATGAATATGTCCCGGAGAATAAGCATCCGGCACAAAAGTTATGCCTGCCGCTTTTCCCTGTTCCATAGACTGACAGATTATCTTTATTGTTTCTTTTTCTTCAAGTGCCTTTAGCTCTCCGACACCTGCAAGGATATTGAGATTATCTTTATCTTTAACAGAACATATGGCACATCCGAAAGCACCGGTATTTATAATTACCTGCTCTACCAGTTCTCTGAGAATTGTCTCTGGCCTTATCTGGGCATTAATTGATACTATTGCCCTGTAAAGAGCATTCGTATCATGTTCTCTTGCTATGGCTTCCGCCTCTCTTACTCTCATACGGCCTGTCATATGGCCTGTCATAATGCCTATTATAAGAAACACACATAGCAGAAGCCAGTCTCTCTGGTCATGTATAATAAAGGTAAAGGTAGGATAAAGGAAGAAAAAATTCCATGTAAGAAAGGATAAAACAGCAGAGAAAATAGCAGGTCTTGTTCCTGCAAAGCCTGCCACTGTAGCTACTACCAGAAGATAAACAAGCCCCATATGGGCTTTTTCAAGTATATGCTTGAGCAGCCACAGACCGCCTGTAGCAAGAATTACACTCATGGTAGCTACAAGATAACCTTCAAGGATTTTATGAAATTTATTGATTGTAATCCTCTCCTGTATAGTGAATAGTGAATAGTGATTGGTGAGTCGTGACGCGTCACGGGAGTATACAATTTATTACACGCTCATGGTCAATGAAGTAATTATTATTTTTATAACAGCTTCTAATCGGTTACGAAATAAACTATAATAGTGAGTAGTGAATATTGAGTGGGGATGTCCACTTCTAATCACTACTCACCACTCACTACTCACTTAAATTCTAATACGTTATTAAATACACTATAACTCATAGAAATTTCATTCAATATATATGTTATATTTTCCTGCATGTGAGTTAATATCAGGTGATTATGTTTTTTATTACGTTCATTTATATCTTACTCCGGTATAAGCTATTATAGTTATTTTCATAATCTGTTAGAATTTAAGTTGTCGTAACGCGTAACAGGTTTAATCCCTGCGCATCACGCATTACGCATTACGAGATCATTATTTATGGATATTTATGAAATATACTATAAAAATAAGGATGTGATTTGATATGGGTATATTCGATATGTTTTTCGGGAAAAAAGAAGATATTTCAAAAAAAGAAGAAAAATTTTCTCTGGATAGCTTCAGGCAACTGGTGGAAGAAGACAACAAGATAGAAGCTATAAAGATGGTAAGGATTTTCAGCGAAACAGGTCTGAAAGAGGCAAAAGATTTCGTGGAACATTATCAGATTACAGGCTGTTCCTGGGATGCTGTTAAAGAAGCATACGGCGATATAGCCTGCAAATTAACAGAAGTGCCTGACAGGAGCACTTATGAAGAAAGAGGCATCTTCCCTTATGAGAAAACACATAGCAAAGAAGAAATAGAAGATTTGCTGAAAAAGGGACGGAAAATAATGGCCATAAAAAGAGTGAGAGAATTGGCAGGTGTGGGACTTAAAGATGCAAAAGATTTTGTAGATTATCTGGGAGAAATGTCATGGGAAGCTGCTTTACGTAAATTCAATAATATTGCAGAGAAGCTGAATATGGAGCAAAATCCGGTAATAGAAACAAATGAAACAGGAGATGTTAATACAGTATGGTTAAATCTTACACCGGCAGAACAGGAAGCCTGTTCCTACGAACGTAGAGTTGAAATAGAAGATTTAATAAGACAGGGAAATAAGATTATGGCAATAAAAATTATACGGGAGATAACAGGGCGAGGGTTGAAAGAAGCAAAGGATCTGGCAGATGCCATTGAAACAGTTCAGAGTGTCAGGTAAGAACTATTACTGAGGTGAGCATACATAATACATCGTGACGCGTAACGCGTAACGCGTGACGGGAGGAAACAATTTATTACACGTTCCTGGTCGGTAATATAGATAAATTTACAATTTTTTAACATAAATATCTGGACATATATTCTATATATAGAGTATTATTTAACAGTGAAGCATTCTAAAATTCTGAGAGGAAGTCATTATTATGATTATAAATTCATCTGTACCATTATCTACCACAGTAGTGAAACAGAATAAAAGAGAAATGTCATCTGACATACTTCCGGGAGACAGAGTAACTGTTTCCGGCGATAGAGAGACTTCAAATATGAGCCCTCTGGAACTGTTCGCCATTAATTCGGTAAAAGACAGAACTTCACAGGACATAGAACTCTCTTCACGGGAATATAAAATTCTTCTGAAACCTGAAAATTTCGAAGATATGGAAAAAGGTATCGGCAAATTCTGGAAAAGTGTAAAAAAACTGGCAAAAGAAGAAGATTTTGATGTTAAGAGTACCTATTCTGACGAAGCAGGAGATCCACGTTTCGTTACATATCTGGACACACCTGATTTTGCCCTGAATAAACTCGGCTATACTCTCAGAAGAAGACAGAAACATGAATTTAAAGCCGGTGAAGACAGAGGTAAAAAATATGAACTCACACTGAAATACAGAAACAGCGATATTAATATATCCTCAGGCAAAGACGTATCTCCCGCAGAATCCCTTGACGGTTCCGTGAAATTTGAAGATGATATAGTGGCAGGAGGTAACACAATTAAAAATGTTTATTCCAAAAGCGGGAAGGTTGAATTAAAAGAAGAAACAGGGAACAGTCTTGACGATTATATGGACATCTTTCCCGGGCTTAAAGAAACAGGTCTTTCTCCTGAGAGTCAATTGCACCATGTTAATAATAAGAAAATCGAAGAATATAAAGCAGAGCTCGGAGAGATCGATTTCGGAGGAGTAAAAGGGGAAGCATCTCTATCGGTATGGTACAACCAGGGTAAAGATAAGAACCCTGTCATAGGTGAATTTTCTTTCAGTTATGACATAAATGACAGTGAAAACAAAGAGAAAATAGATAATTTTGTAAGATCCTTACAGAGAGAGCTTTCTTCCTCCATAGCAGACGGGATTACAAAAACAGAATTAATATACGGTAAAAAGGAGAAGAGTAATGGCTGATATAAAAGCAAGATTTGAATTTCGCACTTTTGCACAGAATTTCGGTATTGTAGAAACAAAAATGAGACACTTCTCTAAATGTGAAAATATAAGGGAAAGTTCTGAAATCTATATTGTTTCAAGAACAAACAACGAAAATAATACAAAAATCAGAGATAAACTCATGGATATCAAGGTTTTTGTGCAGAAACAGGAAGGGCTGGAACAGTGGAATCCCAGGATGAAGGGATCTTTTCCCATGAAAGCAGAAATGATAAAAAATGACGTATTCCCTGCCTTTCAAATAAGTATGCCGGAATTTAAGAGAGATGAATACACCCTGGAAGAATATTTAAATGAACTCATAAGACCCCACATGGATCTTGTAGCTGTAAATGTCTTTAAAAGGAGATTTGCCTTTACTGTAAACAATTGTATTACAGAGATAGCAGAACTTTTAATAAATGGTGCAGCCATAAAGACTGTTGCAATAGAGTCTACCGATATAGAGGCAATTTTAAAAGCAAAAGAAATGCTCTGTCTCACAGAATATGAGAATGTGAATTATCTTCTTGCAATAAAGCGAATAATAGGAATGGAACGTCCTGGATGTTCGTGACGCGTAACGCGTGACCCGTGACGGGAGGACAGAATACCAGAGAAAGAGGTAGATAAAATTGGGAAAAGAAATTGAAAAAAAATTCCTTATTAAAAATGATGAATGGCGTGAAGGGGCGAAAGGCACCAGATACCGCCAGGGTTATTTATCCACGGTAAAAGAAAGAACCGTAAGGGTTCGCACAATAGACGACAGAGGGTTTTTAACGATAAAAGGCGTAAATGTCGGAGCTGTAAGAGCGGAATATGAATACGAAATACCTGCAAAAGATGCAGATGAAATGTTAACAGATCTCTGCGAGAAACCTCTTATAGAAAAAAACCGATATAAGATTTCATACAAAAATCTTGTATGGGAGATAGATGAATTTTTCGGTGACAATAACGGTCTTATAGTGGCAGAAGTGGAACTGACCGATGAAGATCAGTCCATCGATTTGCCTCCATGGATCGGTAAAGAGGTTACAGGAGACCCGAAATATTTCAATTCAAGTCTGATAAAAAATCCTTACAGTAAATGGTAGAGAGAATACGCGTCACGCGTCACGCGTTACCAGTTACGAACTTATGACTGAAATAAAAAAAGATATAACAACAGAGCCGGATCCGCTGGATATTGACTCAATAAATCTGTCAAAAATTTCCGAAAAGAAGATTACTCCTTCGGAAAAATGGATGAAATACCTGGGGTTGCCCCTGGGTATTATTATCTTTCTAATACTTTATTACATGCCTTTGCCTGAAGGATTGAGTCTTTCAGGGAAAGGTGCCATTGCAGTTTTTTCCCTTGCTCTTGTATGGTGGGTAGCGGAACCTGTACCGAATTATGTAACGTCACTCATATTAATGGCTTTGCTGGTACTTACGGGCATAAGAAAAGAAGATGATGTCCTGGGTGCTCTGGGATTAAGTGTCATATGGCTCAATGTGACGGCTTTCGTTTTAAGTTCTGTACTTATAAAGACAAATCTGGCCAAAAGGCTGTCCCTTGCAATTGTAGTAAGATTCGGCCACAGTGCCAGTACTATACTTCTGGCTTTTATCATATTACAGATGCTCCTTGCGCCTCTCATACCTGCCACTGCGGCAAGAACAGTCATGACCCTTCCCATTATGATGGTAGTTGCCACCATCTACGGTTCTACTGCTCAAAAACCCGGTAATTTCGGGAAAAATTTATTTTTGCAGAATCTTCAGGGTATAGATATATTTTCTTCCGCCTTTCTTACCGGAAGTGCGGCGAACCTGATTGCAGTGTCTTTTATACTCGGTATGGCATCACATCGTGTCTATTATACGGAATGGCTGTTTGGCGCTCTTCCCGTAGCTTTTATTACTCTTATTATATCCTGGTATACAGGGCCGAGATTTCTTTTCAGATTAAAAGAGGATGAGAAAAAACCTCATATAGAAGGCGGCATAGAAAGAATGAGACAGGAATTGAATAAAATGGGAAAAATTACATGGCGTGAAGTACAGGGAGCTCTCATATTTATCTTTGTGCTCTTTCTATGGGCTACAGACAGGTGTCATAAAGGATGGTTCGGTTTTGAAATAAGTGCTGTTATGGCATCTTTAATAGGCGCTGCCATAGCTCTCAGCCCAAAAATAGGTTTGCTGAAATGGAATGAAGCAGATATTCCGTGGCATCTTATGATATTCAGTACAGGTGCCTATGCGGGAGGAATGGCACTTGAAGATACAGGTGCCGCAAGATGGGTAGTGGGACTCATATTCGACACATTCGGTATTAAAGCAGGAATTAATTTCTGGACAGTTTATATCATTGTAATTCTCGTAAGTATTTATACACATCTGGTATTTACGAGTAAAACTATGAGAACCCTTATTTTAATTCCACTTATCATAGCAACTGCACAGAAGCTCGGATTTAATCCTGTAGCACTGGCATTACCTGCAGCATTTACCCTTGACTGGGTCATATCGCTTCCGATAAATGCAAAACCAAATGTCATTCTTTACAGTACAGGCCAGTATTCTGTGCTTGATAATTTTAAATATGGTTTTTTTATAACCACAGTAGGTGCAATATTATTGATTATAGCAGGATTTACTTTATATAGATTCCTGGGAATCATTCCATATTAAAAGGCGTGAAGCGTAAAGCGTTAAGCTTCAATAATTACGTATTACGCATTACGATTAACATTATGCTAAAAATCTTTAACATGATTATACTTACAATAATTTTCTTTATCTCTCTGCCTTATATTTCCTTTTCCGGTGAAGAAGAACAGATAAAAATAAAGGCTATAAGAGACATAATAGAAATAAAAAAGACCGGTGCTGCAGAAATAACAGAAGAAATTCAGATAGAAGATTTTAATAATAAAGAACTCTATCTTCCAATGAATTATATATGGGTAGAGCTAAAATCTGCAGTTATAAAAGAAACGGGGGAAGGTCTCAGCAGTTCAATAAAAACCCTGGAAGGTATAGATTATATTTATTTAAATTCTGAAGGCAAGGATATCAGTGGGAAAACCATACAGATTAAGTTCAAAGATCCTGCCTTTTTGATATGGAAAAATGCGGGGCCCGGGAATTTCGGGATTTATACATATAAAAACGAATACCGGAACAGTACACGAATGTTTATAGAAGAATATGACATGGAAGTTATTCTTCCTGAAGGTTTTATCATAAACAGTATCATTAAAAGCACTCCTGCTTTCACGAATAAAGATCCCGAACCTCCTTATTTCTTTAAAAACCTCTCAAATGGAAGTCACATTTATATAAAAACTAAAAATCTGGCTCCCTTTAAAGTATGCAGTATAGAATATGGTTTTGCAGAGAAAAAAACGTCCCCTTTTTTAGCTGTGGCATCTATAATTATAATGGTATTATTTCTTATATTTTTCAGGGATCTGGTAAGAAAGTGAGTCGTGAATGGTGAGTAGAAAAGGCCTCACTGCTCACTATGGAATAGAATTTTATTAATTGTCTCTTTCCCCGCGTCACGCGTTACGCGTTACGCGTCACGAAGCACTTAATTTCTAATAAGTTATGAAACTAACTATAATTGTTATTTAATTATCGTTCCTATTATATATTTTCATCAATACTTTTCTATTATTTCCGGCACCTTCATTATTCGGTTCAATCTTTAAAGATCTGTTATAACAGTCGAGAGATTCTTTATATTCGCCGGTATAATAGAGGATATTGCCTTTAAGATTTAAGATTTCCGGGTCATCAGGTCTGATGGAAAGGGATTTATTTAAACATTTGAGAGCTTCCTGATATTTTTCCATAGTATAAAATAGATTTGCTCTTGCATTCCATGTAATCACATCATTCTGATTTATAAAAATAGATCTATCGAAACATCTCAGGGCTTCATCATATTTTCCCTGATCATATAATATATTTCCTTTATTTGTCCATATAATTTCATCGGAAGGATCAATCTTCAAGGCTTTATCGTAATATTTCAGGGCTTTATCATATTCTCCCTGAATATATAAAATATTTCCGATAGAATTTATTGCCTCTATATATTCTGGTTCAATCTGAAGAGATTTATAGTAACATGTTAAAGCATCTTTATAATTTTTCTCTTTAAACAGAATCTCTCCTTTTTTAACTCTTATAACAGCACAGGCAGGTAAGAACTGAATAGCCCTGTCATAGCAGGCAAGTGCCTCTTTAAACTGTCCTTTGTAAAAAAATAAATTTCCCTTACCATGCCAGACCTGACCATCATGTTCATTTATAGAAAGCCATTCATTACAGGTCTTTAAAGCTTTCTGAAAGGATTGATTTCCTTCCTTCCTTTTCCCTGTTTTATAAAGAGCAAATGTTTTTTTAGTCAGCAATAGAGGATATGAGGGATTAAGTTTTATAGCTTCATCATAAGCTGTTACTGCATCATGATAATTTCCTAGTTCATAAAAAGCATTACCCCTGCAACACAATATATCAAAACTCCCTGTTACAGCATTATAACACTCAATAGATCTGGATATACATTTTGTAGATTCTTTATAATTCCCACAGATATTCAGAATTATACCTCTGTTATACCAGGCATCACCTGACTGAGGATTACATTCTATCGCTCTGTCAAAACATTTTACAGCTTCCAATGTATGTCCCTGAAGATGTAAAATTTTACCCTTTCCGCACCAGGCTTCAGAACAGTCTGGAGCAAGAGATAACACTTTTTCGTAATATTTAACAGCTTCATCATATTTACCCTGAAGATAAAGAACCTTACCTTTACCGTTTAATGCCGGTATAAAGTCAGGCTTTAATCTTAATATCCTCTGATAATAAATTAAAGAACCATTGTAATTCCCATGATTATAAGAATATTCTCCTTTATTATAAAAAAATGAGACAGAAGCAGATGGTAAAAAAATCCATAATAATAAAAACAGGACAGGTAAACTGACCGGTAGCCATATGATGATATTTTTTGATCTAGAATGAACCATTTATTTTCCCAGAGCTTTCAGAGCATCGGTTTTATTTTGTCTGACAACTTCATCATCAGGATTGATTTCAAGGCTTTTTTCATAACATTCTATTGCTTCTTTATAGTCACCGATAGAATAAAGACAGACACCTTTAGAGTTCCACACAAGTGGATCATCCGGGTTGAGAGCAATACTTTTATTATAACAGTCTATAGCTTTTTCATATTTTTCCCGATCATAATAAATATCACCCTTACCGGCCCAGCCATTGGCATAATCAGGATTTGTTTCTATTGCTTTTTCATAACAATCAAGAGAGTCACTATATTTTTTCTGTTCACGAAAAATGTTTCCCTTCATAACCAGGGCTTCTACATATGAACTGTTCACTTCCAGAGATTTACTGAAATATTTAAGAGCTTCACTATAGTATTTTCGTTCATAAAAAGCATAAGCTTTATTGGCCCAGATAATCGGATTATCAGGCAGCATTTCAAGAGCTTTATCATAACATTTTATAGCATCTTTATATTTTTCTTTCAGATAAAATACATTTCCCTTTTGATTCCAGAGAATTCCTGATAAAGGACAGATTTCTAATTCTTTATCATAATATATTAAAGCCTTATTAAAGCAATCTTCTGCATCTTTATCTTTTTTCTGGTAATATAAAATCTGTCCCTTTGAATGCCAGGTATCTGCATATTCTCCGTTTATATTCAATGACTCATCATAACATTTAATAGCTCTGTCATATTTTTTTCTCAAGTATAAAGCATCTCCCAGTTTATTCCAGCTATGAATATCAGCATTATCAAATCCTCTTCCTTCATTATAGAGAGCAATAGCTTTATCTACATAATCCTTACCTTTATTATATCCTTTTGCGAGTAAAAGTGTGCCTTTATTGTACAGTGCATCGGCACAATCAGGATCTGTTTCAATTGCTTTTTCGTAACATGCCATGGCCTGTTCATAATTACCTCTATTCTCCAGAATTTCTCCCTTTGTATTCCAGGCATTACCATAATTTTCATCAATCTTTATAGCTCTATCACACTCTTTTAAAGCATCTTCGTATTTACCCTGAAAATATAAAGATTTTGCTTTAATTGTAATAGACGGAGCGTAAGAAGCGGTCAGGGCTTTATCACAATATAGAACAGCCATGTCATATTCTCCCTTATTATAAAAACCTTTACCTTTAATATAATAATGTGTCATAATAGCAGGCTTTAAAGCAAAGTAGAGAATAATCAATGTTATAATACCGAGAAAAAATAATAAACCTGTTGCGATTACGCCGATTATTATAAGTTTTGTATTACGGGCAAAAAAAGATTTATTAATTTTATCCTGAAAATCGGATTTCATAGATATATCTTCCATGACAGTTTTTTTATCAAAAAATTTTTCACTGACAGAAGGAGATATTTTTGAAGATTCTGACAGTTTTTCACTGACAGAAGGAGATATTTTTGAAGATTCTGACAGTTTTCCACTGACAGAAGGAGATATTTTTGAAGATTCCGACAGACTTCCGCTGCAGGGTACCACTATTTTTGAAGATGAAGCAACATCAGACTCGTAGCAGACAGGAACAATAGTACTTTCGTCTATAACGGGAGGAAGTGTAAGTTCCTCATCTGTCTTCATTTCTAAAGAAATTTTCTCAAGAGCGTCTTTCATTTCTGCTGCATTACTATAACGATCAGAAGCTCTCAGTTCAAGGGCTTTTATCAATATTTTTTCAAGTTCCGGAGATACACGGGTATTCAATTGTCTTACAGGGCCGAAGGACAGGGCTGTTTTAGGTACAATACCTGTAAGAAGACAGTGCATTGTAGCTCCGAGAGAATATATGTCAGTTCTCGGTTCAGGTTTACCATGCAATAATTCTTCAGGAGCGTAGACAAGGGTACCAACTATTGTTTTTGTCGTATCTCCGTCCGGTTCCACTGTTCTTGCTATGCCAAAATCCACCAGTATTGCCTTATTATCAGAATTTCTTATCATAATATTGCCGGGTTTTAAATCTCTGTATACTACAGGTGGAGACTGACTGTGCAGATAATGAAGAGTATCAAGTATTTCTTTTGCCCATTGTATTACAAGCTTTTCATCCATCCCTTCTCTTTTGTACTGTTTTAACATAGTAAAAAGATCGTTACCTTCTATATAATCCATTACCAGGTAATAACGGCCTTCCCATGTAAAATAATCCCTGACAAAAGGTAAATTGGGATGTCTCAGTGTGTGTAATATTTCTGCTTCTGTTTCAAAACGTTTCAAAATATAAGCTTTATCTTCCTCATCGCCGGAGGAAGGGCTTAACATTTCCTTTACGGCACATGGTGCATTTTTAAATCTCCTGTCCAGTGCTTCATATACAGCTCCCATGCCTCCTGCCTTGATAAGTCTCTTAATTTCATAACGATTATCAAGTAGAATACCGGCTTTGAGCCTTCCGCTCTGAGTAACAATTTCTATTGCACTGCCGCACCCCTGACAGAATTTTGCTTCATCTTTATTTTCATAACCGCATTTATCACAGAAAAGCGCCATATAAGTCTCCTGAAAGTAAGTAGTGAGTAGTGAACAGTCCATACTACTGAGCTGAACATAAGCATTTAATGTAAGGGTTCATCAGTTAGCTATCAGCTAAAACTTACAAAGCCTGACTGTGTAAATCAGTCTGAAAAAATATTTACTGACCTGAGCATGAGCATGTAATAAATTGCATCCTCCCGTCACGCGTTACGCGTTACGCGTCACGGGAATAAAATATGCATTATTTATACTCACCTCAGTAACGACATTTATTATGTAATTCCTGTAAAAGCTGACTGCTGTCTGCTGAACGCTTACCATTTAGAGCATATCCGAAAAGTCATCAAATACCTTCCGGTGTGTGAGGCTCTTCCGAAAAATCTATAATCCTCTTGCAAAAAAACTCTTATTACAGACTGCTACGATATTACATTTGTTTAATTTATAAATTACTGTTAATACGGTATATATTTTTCTCCAGAGCCTCACCCACCGGAAGGGTGTAGAATAAATATTACTTTTCGGATAGGTTCTTAATAAACATTCTCCTCCCGTCACAGGTTACGCGTTACGCGTCACGAGAGTATATATTCTCAATAATTATATTCTGATTTTATAGTCTTTCTTTCGTAATATATGAGAAGTTTTATTCTGCAGAAACTCACATTATATTTGTTGCCATACCTCCTTTGTTCACAGAATACTGATATAATAATATTTCTACAATAAAAAGAAAATCCTTTTTCAGTTATAATTAGTGAATCGTGAGTCGTAAAACCAATCTTTTACTTATGACTTACTGTTCAAACCCTCTCATGAAGATATATAATCTCATATCCCCATGAAAAAAATACCTTTGCTGTTGCTTTTACTTTTAAATGGGGAACATCAAAGAAATGAGTAACTGTTACTATTCTTGTGCCTGGAGAGACTCCTTTAAATTTTTCGGCAAGTTTATCTCTTGTATCGGGATCGAAGACGGTAGATACTATAAAAAATACAGTTCCTTTAGAAAAATCTTCCAGAAGAAAATTCCCTTCTATAAAATTAACATGTTCAAATTTCAAAGATTCTTTTATTTTATTACTGTAATCTATAAATGTAGGAATAGCATCTATTCCGACTGCTTCCACACCATACATGATATTGGAAAAGAACACCACATTACCTGTGCCGGAACCAAGGTCATAAAAAAAATCCTTTTTATTCAGCCCTGCAAACCTGAAAATCCTCCAGGCAGATAAAAATGGAGTTTCTCCGTATGTAAGCGTATTTACAGGTATATCCATGTTACGGCACTCTGTTGCTACAATCTGATGGCACATACCCCAGGAATAAAAGGCAAGAAGTTTTAGATTTAACAAAACAAATTTCCTTCTGAAAAAAAATATGATAAATCCAATGAATTGATAGTAAGTCCTGCAAATATCCAGGAAAACCTGCCACATAGATCGTATAATAAACCCTTTAAGGGTATAATCATCAGGCTCTTCATCCAGTGGAATTCCTTTTTCGCAGAAATAACAATCAGATGAACATCTGGGAAGGATTCTAAAACATTTTTCACAGAAAGCTATCGTATGTTTCGGCCTTATAATAATATATACAGGCACCATCATAGGAAAGAAAAAAATTATGGCGCTCCATAAAGGCCCGCTGAGACCTCTCTTTGAAGCATCCCTGAAAACCCAGACGGAGATGAACAATATAACAATGATAAAAACTAATTTCCAGTCGCCGGGAAGAACGTTTAATATGTCGAGAAACTGCATATGAATATTTCCTTATTTAATCGTAACGCGTAACGCGTAACGCGTGACGCGAGGATTGCAGACTGTTACAATGATTTAAATATTCTATATCATTACAAAACTTTCCTACTTATATAAAATCTTATTATTTAAATACTTTATATAATTTCAAAAACATAATATATATGATTGAAATATTTTGTATTTTAAATATATATATGTATTGACAAAATACTAAATCTAATATATAATAATATCATAAAAATATAATCAAGGAGGTAAATAAACATGAAACTTTCAAAAATAACAAAAAGAGGTATTAAAACAAGACTATTAATAATTGGTATTTTACTTATAACTTATTTCAATATCAATATGTATTTTAACCATCATATAAACAGGGAATTAAACAGGTTAAAAAAAGATGGAGAAATAACACATCTTAAGGAACTGGTAAAAACACCTGTCAGAGGTGACAACAGAGCAAACCTTTATTTCGGAGCAGGAGAGATTTTAGATATAAAAAGAACTGCTGCACCTCCCCTGGATGGTGATATAATAAAATATTACGAAACAAATAAGGATAAAATAAAGGTTGAAATGGAGAGAAACCAGATTGCACTGGACATAATGGACAGGGTATCTACAAAATCGAAGTTCAGTTTTAATCTGGATTATGAAAAAGGCTTTGCCATGAAAGTTCCAAATTATTTACAGTTAAGATCGCTGGCACAATTAT
Source organism: uncultured Synergistia bacterium (assembly GCA_964431735.1). Taxonomy (GTDB): domain Bacteria; phylum Vulcanimicrobiota; class SpSt-956; order SpSt-956; family JAKJGF01; genus CALARM01. The sequence continues at coordinate 23,164 of CAYSLJ010000019.1, forward strand.
TAGAGATGAAAGCCATTGATGAGATAAATTCCGGCAATTACGAGCAGGCAGTTATAAGATGTGCCCAGTGTCTGGCTCTCGGAAGGGATACAGGTGAAGAAAACGGATGTCTTATAAACCACATGATATCTATAGCCATAATTCGTATAGGTACAGCACCTCTTGATTATATGATGAAAAACCATATAGTAACAGATTACAGACCTGCTGTAGAACAGTTAAATCTAATAAAAGGTTCCTTGAATACAAGGTTTATAAAAAGTCTTGAGGCAGAAAGAGCTGCAGGAATAAATTTCTATGAATTACTCAGTTCTAACGAACCTGTACAGGTTTCATCTTTAGAACTCGGTCCTTTAAGCAAAAGATATAGTAGAATAATAGTAAAACCTTATATACTGGCAGACAAATTATACTATATAAAATATATGAGTAATCTTATAGACCAGGTACAGAAAAATCCTTCAGGTGAAATCAATCAACCTGAATTATCAAAGTATTATATATTTTCAAAAACAATTACACCCTCTATAAAAAGAGCGGCTGAACAAAATACGAAAATTGTGAATAAATGTAATGAACTTTCTGGAGGGCTCTGGAATCTGAATAATCAATAAGCTGTAATTTTAAAAAAGCGGCACGAGTGCCGCTTTTTTTTATTCCTTTCTTACCTGATAAAAAACAAATAAAAAAAGGACTTGGTGTATAAAAAAAGAATTAACAATATAAAAATGTAATAAAGATTATACCATTGAAGAGTATAATTTCTGCAAAAAAGGAGTATAAATAATGAACAACACTATTTTCAAGTTCGACTCGCCTAAAAATGAACCGATTTATGATTATTCCCTGCAGGAACATAAAGACAGTATCACAGGTGAATTAAAAAAATATTCGAAAGGTGAAATAGAAATTCCACTGATTATAGGCGGGAAAGAGGTATATACCGGGAAAACCGGAAAAGTCGTAATGCCTCATAATCACAGCCATGTAATAGCAACATATCACAAAGCCACAGAAAAAGAAATAAAGCTTGCAATTAACGAAGCACTTAAGGCCAGGCAGGAATGGATGACCTTATCCTGGGTAGAAAGAGCTTCCATATGTCTTAAAGTTGCCGATTTATTATCTAAAAAATACAGATATACAATTAATGCTGCTACAATGCTCGGACAGAGTAAAAATGTATTTCAGGCAGAAATAGATTCTGCCGCAGAAACAATTGATTTTTTGAGACATAATGCTTTTTTTGCATCTAAAATTTATTCGGAACAGCCGAAATCAGATTTTGATCAACTGAACAGGCTCGAGTACAGGCCTCTAGAAGGTTTTGTATTTACAGTAAGTCCTTTTAATTTTACCGCCATAGCATCAAATCTGAACATGTCAGTAGTATTAATGGGTAACACTACAGTATGGAAACCTGCGACAACTTCATTATTTTCAAATTATTTCCTTATGAAAATCTTCAGGGAAGCAGGATTACCTGACGGAGTTATTAATTTCCTGCCGGGAAGCGGTGAATTGATAGGCAACACTGTTTTTCAGAACAAAAATCTCTCTGGCATACATTTTACCGGTTCCAACAAAACCTTTAACTCACTCTGGAAAAATCTGGCAAAAAATCTTGAGATTTACAGATCTTATCCCACAGTAGTAGGAGAAACGGGAGGAAAAGATTTTATTTTTGTCCATAGCTCTGCAGTTCCCGAAGAAGTGGCAACTGCCATTATTAGAGGATCATTCGAATATCAGGGGCAGAAATGTTCTGCCGCATCTAGAGCCTATATACCGAAATCTCTCTGGAATAAAATAAAAAAAATCCTCATAGATAAAATCTCTGAAATCAAAACAGGTGATGTAAACGATTTCAGTAATTTTATGAACGGTGTAATAGACGAACACTCCTTTGATAATATAATGAACTATATAGAAAAAGCAAAGAATTCACCTGATGCAAAGATTATTGCAGGAGGCAGAGGCGATAAATCTACAGGTTATTTTATAGAACCAACTGTCATTCACACAACAGATCCTCATTTTATAACAATGGAAGAAGAAATATTCGGCCCTGTTATGACTGTATATGTATATAATGATAAAGATTATGAAAAAACACTTCATATATGTGATGAAACATCTCCTTACGGGCTGACAGGGGCAATATTCTCAACAGACAGGTATGCAATGGTGCAGGCCTGTAAGATATTACGATATGCGGCAGGCAATTTTTATATAAATGACAAACCTACGGGAGCCATGGTGGGCTTACAGCCCTTCGGAGGCTCAAGAGCTTCGGGAACAAACGATAAATCAGGCGGATATTTTAATCTTCTGAGATGGGTAAGTCCGAGAACAATAAAGGAAACCTTTGTGCCGGCTGTTGATTTTAAATATTCATATATGGAATAGTGAGTGGTGAGTAGTGAGTAGTGAGTCGTGAGATGTGAGTCGTGAGTGGGTGTCTTATTCTTTTCACTATCATTACTCTGGTGAGCATAAATAATACATATTTGCTCCCGTAACGCGTTACGCGTTACGCGTTACGATTCTCATATAAATTATCGTAACACATTATAAAAAAAGGAGACAATAAACATGATAGATATAAAAAATACACTCAAGAAACTCGGTATAAAAGAAGAACATGCCGGTTCCTATGACGGAACCTGGTTTGCAGGGAGTGACAGATATCTTAAGAGTTACAGTCCCATAGACGGTTCTCTTATAGGAACAATAAGACAGGCAGATATAAATGATTATAAAAGAGTAAGTGAAAGTGCATATAAAGCATTTTTATCATGGAGACATGTTCCTGCTCCTAAAAGAGGGGAACTTGTAAGGCAACTGGGAGAAAAACTCAGAGAATATAAAGAACCGCTTGGTGCTCTTGTAAGTATTGAAATGGGCAAAATACTACAGGAAGGTCTGGGAGAAGTGCAGGAAATGATAGATATGTGCGATTTTGCCGTAGGTCTGTCAAGGCAGCTCTACGGGCTTAATATGCCCAGTGAAAGGGCGGAACATATCATTCAGGAACAATGGCATCCGCTCGGTACAGTCGGTGTTATAACAGCTTTTAATTTCCCTGTGGCAGTATGGAGCTGGAATGCCATGTTATCTCTCATATGCGGAGATGCCGTTATATGGAAACCATCTTCCGAAACACCTCTCTGTGCCATAGCCATTCATAACATAATAGAAGAAGTTCTCAGAAAAAACAATGTTCCTCCAGGACTGTTAAGTCTTATCATTGGAAGCGGTTCTACAGTGGGAGAAGAATTAATCAATGACAGAACTGTACCTCTTATAAGCTTTACAGGAAGCACTAAAACAGGGAAACATGTAGCGGAAGCTGTCGGGAAAAGACTGGGGAAACATATACTGGAACTGGGAGGGAACAATGCCGTAATAGTTTCCGATACATTAAAAGATTTAAAAAGCTGTTTAACCTCCATAATCTTCGGTTCTGTAGGAACGGCAGGCCAGAGATGCACTTCCACGAGGAGGATAATTGTCCATGAAACTATATATGACAGAGTCATTCATTCACTGGTTAATGCATACAAAAATCTGTCCACAGGAAATCCTCTTGAAGAGAAAACCATTGTAGGCCCTCTTGTAAGCAGATCTGCCGTATCTGACATGGAAAAAGCCATAGAAAGAGCAAAAAGCCTGGGAGGAAACGTCCTCACAGGAGGCGGTTTATTGCCGGAAAATCCTTCAGGCTGTTACGTATATCCATGTATTATAGAAGCTGAAAACCACTGGGATATTGTTCAGGAAGAAACCTTTGCGCCCATACTCTATGTTCTCAAATACAGAACCATAGAAGAAGCAGTAGAGATTAATAACAGTGTACCTCAGGGTTTATCGTCATCCATATTTACGGACAGTGTTTTTGAAGAAAGATATTTTCTCTCGAACTGCGGTTCAGATTGCGGCATAGCAAATGTAAATGCAGGCACATCGGGCGCAGAGATAGGCGGTGCCTTCGGAGGAGAGAAAGACACGGGCGGAGGAAGGGAATCCGGCTCAGATGCATGGAAAGCTTACATGAGGCGTCAGACAAATGTTATAAGCTGGAACCGCGAGGTTATTCTGGCACAGGGAATAAATTTTAATTTTTAACAAAACTGTGTAGTGAACAGGCCATGCCTGTTCACTACAGGCATGGTAAATCCTGTTAACAACCATGACATTCTCAGTCACAACGAAGTATGAGAATTTGTTCATCTCGTCACACGTTACGTGTTACGCGTTACGATTCTCATATAATCGTCAGAAAATAAAACATTAAAGTCACTGCCATCAGGTCTGCCGATCCGCCCGGATTTATCTTCTTCTTATTATATCTCTGCTCCAGTTTCTTCCATTTCTCTCTGCCTTCCTCTGTAAGAAGGCCTCCCTGCTGGTAGAGTTCATCCATTTCACACTGAACGGTTCTCAGAGTGGCAAGATTATGTCTGTGTAACAGAGCTGTATCATCTAAATGAGCCATAATATTACAGAGAGCATGTAAAGAGGCATTATTCAAATCCAGGCCTTCATCCAGAGCGGATTTCAGGGCAGGAAGTCCGTAATAAATTACGGAAGGAAACCCTTCCTGTGCTTCACCTCTTACTCCGGACATTTTGTATTGGAGAAAAATCTTTTCTCCTGATGTCAGGTTCCTCTTATTTTCAAGATCAGATAGTTCATTTTGAATTATATCTTTCGAAATTTCTTTTATGACAGCACTCAGGTTACCGGCTGTAATTTTCTCTTTTGCCGAAAACAGATAACCGCAGGCACCACATGTGAGACCTATAAGAAAAATAATACCTTTCTGAGTATTTACCCCGCCTGTAACGGAAAACATATGCTGTTCCGCAGCAAGTCCTATTGTTCTTATTACAGGCAGTAAATTACAGAGATGGCCGGAAGAAATACCACATTCTATCCCTGCCTGTGCCATATAACTGAAATAAGGAATAATGGCAGAAGTACTCAGAATAAATGTTTCATACGACATATCACTGTGGGAACCACTGTTAAATCTATCTACAAGTCCCGGTTTGGGAGTTGCAGACAGTTCCAGAAGGATACTCCTCATTGCCATTTCACTTACATAAAAAGCAGGAGATGTTACAGGAACAAAGTTTCTCAGACGTTTTTTAGTTTTCTCACAATATGTTATCATTTTATTAATTATGCTTTTAACAGGCATGACCGGAGTGGTCACAACCAGATATGAAAATTAACAAACAGTAAAGCATAAGACTTCATCATTTTCATATAAAGTTATCAGGAAATAACTGCATCATAATCGTGACGCGTAACGCGTGACGCGTGACGGGAGGATAATAACCGGTTATTTTCTTACAATCCCTTTATTCAAAAATACTCTCCTATCATAGTATGAATTATGTTCAATGTATCCTCAAGAGTATGTTTTTTCCCTCTTATGCATAAAAAAGCAGGGGTTTCTTTACAAACAATACATGGACGGGGTGAGAAACCAATATCTTCTCTGGATATCCTTGTTCCGTCTGTGTCTGTTACATCAATATCAAATAATACTCCCAGAGGATGTTCTGCTTCAAGAGACAGACCTGATTTTTTCAATATTATTGCTTCTCTGTCCGATACAATAAATCCTTCATACCCGAGGGAGGTTTTATTTCTCACTGTGTATTCTATTTTAAACTCTTTTTTCCTGGCTATCAGAAGATTCCATAATATATTAAAAACAGGTTCGTAACAGGCGGCGCCTTTATCAGGGCCGGGGATATTCAGAGAAACTGTAATAACAGGTTTTTTATAGAGGGCAAGCAATTCATTACGCCTCTTTACCCTCTCTTCCCTGGCATCCAGTACGGCCAATAAAATATCTCTATCAGGCGACATAACAACCTTTCTCCTGTGAATAAGGGCGTTTAGTAAAACGCCCCTGCACTCACAGGTCATCAATTAAGAGACTGTAAAGAAATAACCCTTGCAAATTGTCAGAACGGTTATTATCCTCGCGTCACGCGTTACGCGTTACGCGTCACGATATAGACTGTAAATATGATGGAGTTATTTTTTTACAGACCCTAACCGGTCACGTTCAATGTTCCGCCACTTCTCTTATAACATCTATATAAGTTCCGTCACGGTATTCCACAAGTCCTACAATTTTATCTTTAAATTCGATTTCCTTCGGTTTCCCCGTTATTTTTTCCACGTCATGCTGAAGCTCTTCTATTGTCTTTACAGGTAATTGGCTATCTTTAAACCTTTCAACAAGATCTTCTCTTCTCGGGTTAATGGCAATACCTCTCTCTGTTACGAGAACATCCACACAATCACCGGGAGTTACAACAGTAATAACCTTATCTTTTATAGAAGGAATTCTCCCTCTGAAAGAGGGAGCAACAATGACTGTAAGTTTCGACCCTGCCGCCACATCGGAATGACCTCCTGAGGCACCTCTTATGACACCATCAGAACCAGTGAGAACATTTACATTGAAATCCAGATCTATCTCAAGAGCGCTCAGAACTGCCACATCAAGCATATTGACCATACATCCTTTATTGAAAGGATTAGCGTAATATCCGGCACTTATTTCAATATGATTTTTATTTTCCCTGAGACTTCTTACTGCTTCAAGATCAAAGGATTGAACATCAAAAAGTGTTTTAAAGAGTCCTTCTTCAAGTAGTTTCACCATATATCCCGTAATACCTCCGAGGCCGAAACTTCCCTTTATGCCTTTCGAGATCATTTTCTCTCTGATAAAATGGGCCACTGCAAGAGATGCACCGCCGCTTCCTGCCTGGAATGAATAACCTTCTTTCAAATATCCCGAATCGTCTATAAAATCTGCAGCATATCTTGCTATAAGCAGTGATTTCGGGTCTCTTGTCATTCTTGTGGCACCGCTTGAAATACCTTTCGGATCTCCGAGTTTATCTATAATTACTACATAATCTACAAGGCTCTGCATAATACTTATAGGTGTTGCAGGGAATTCAACGAGATTGTCCGTAATGGCAATCACCCTCTCTGCATAAAAAGAGTCGAAATTTGCATATCCCAGGGGGCCGCAGGCAGATGGGCCGTTTACTCCGTTTAAATTACCGTAACAATCTGCTGTAGGAGCAGCAATAAAAGCCAGATCAACATGAAATTTTCCTGTTTTCAACATTCTTGCCCTGCCTCCGTGGCTGTGAAATATTACAGGAATATCCATGAGTCCGTGAGATACTTCATTTCCCAGGTCTCCTCTCATGCCGCTTGTAATGATTCTTGTAATAACACCATCTCTTATATGATCAATCAGGTGGGAATGTACATCATTTAAAGAACTACTTGCAAGGGTAAGGTTTTTAAAGCCCATATCCCTCAGTTTATCCATAACAAGATTGATTACATAATCGCCATTTCTCAGATGGTGATGAAAAGATACTGTCATACCATCTTTCAAGTTGCAGTGTCTTATAGCTTCTTCAAGACTGTCTGCTACCTTCTTTTCACCCACTTTGACTGCAAATAACTGTGTGGCAGCTTTTCTGCCTCTGGGAGTACTTGCCCATACCCCCCCGTATTTATCAATTTTACCTATACCTTTTATTTCATCAGGTATATTACGTTCTTTTATATTCATATAAATTCTCCTATTACTCTATCTATATTTTTCCGACTGCTTTTGCATAGGCTATAGTCTGTTCGGCTCTTTTAAGCACAGGAGCATCTATCATTTTACCATCCAGGGATACCACACCTGCTCCATGTTCTTCTGCTTCTTCCATGGCACGAATAATACGTCTGGCTTTTTCTACTTCATCATCAGAAGGTGTAAACACTTCATGTATGGGAATAATCTGTCTCGGATTTATAACAGACTGTCCGAGAAAACCCATATCTTTAATCTTTTTAGCAGATTTTCTCAATCCTTCTTCATCATTGACATCGGAAAAAACCGTATCAATGGGGTCAACCCCTGCAGCCCTTGCAGCCACAACAATCTGGGAACGGGAATAATTCAATTCATCTCCCTCTTTAGTTCTTTTAATACCCAGATCTGCTGTAAAATCTTCTCCTCCTATTGATATGGCAGCAATTCTTTTGCTCGAACTGGCAATAGAAAAAGCGTTTACAACGCCCAGGGCTGTTTCCATTATGGGCATAAGCTTTACAGTTCCTTCTGCAATACCATGTTTTCTTTCTATTTCAGAGACAATCTTATCTATCTCCATTACCTGTTCTTTATATTCTATCTTCGGTATTCTCAGAGCATCTGGAAGACATGGAATAATCTCTTCGAGATCTTCTCTGCAGAACGGTGTATCGAGTCCATTTATTCTTACAACCTTTTCGGATCTTCCGCAATCAATGGTCATCAATGCATATTTAACCAGATACCTTGCGCCATCTTTTTCCGCAAGGGCAACTGCGTCCTCAAGGTCAAAAATAATGCTGTCTGCACCGTATATACCGGCATTCTGAACCATACCGGGATTATTCCCGGGAACATACATCATTGTACGGCGTAACCTTTTCATAAGCAAACCTCTTTTCAGTTATTTATATGAGAATCCCGACATGTGACGCATGACGAGTAAAAGGTATATTCTCATCCATAGTCAATCATAGTTTTAACGGGAAAAAAGGGTATACAGATTCTCCCGTTACGCGTTACCCGTTACGCGTCACTCCCCTTTAATAGATCTCTGTATTGCAGTTTCCGTTCTGGCCCTCACTGTAAAATCAAGGGCTCCTCTATCGCGCACACTTATAAGAACATCTTCTATGCCATATTTATCCAGCACATTATTTATAGTAGAAATAATCTGTTCTCCGAACTGCTGTTTTACAGGACTGGCAAGATCAACTATTCTTCCGACTCCTTTCTCTTTCGGGAAAAGAGTTATTAAAATATCGCTGGACTCAAGCGTTCCTGCAAGTCCCATTGTTTTTAAATTCATCAAGACACCTCCATAGCTGATAAGGCCCACAGGGCCTGTAATTTTTCAATCAGAGCAATTTCGCCCCTGCTAAAATCTTTCATAGGGATCTTTACCCACCCTCATACGCATTAAAATCAATTCCGATTCATCAGTTCCGCTTCTTAAAAAATCAAATGTTTCAGGCGTAACAATCTTCCCTATCTCGTCCCATCTATCTTCATAAACCATCTTTCTCAGTAACTTTGCACTCATATGATGACCGTCTACGGTTAAATTGGCAATCTCATGAACATCCACTCCGTACAAAGGAAGGGTGGCTTTTACTGTATCATTGTAAATTGTATCAATTTTCGAATTCGGTTCCTGTCTTATATATCTATGAGTAATATTCAGTGACGGCACAATATATTTACCGAATAACGAAGCTCCCAGAAGAGCATGGGCATGACTTATTTCTTCCTTCTGTATGAAATATTTCGAGAAGGTCAGATATGATACAAGATATTCTCCTCCGAAATGTATAGTTACATTCTTAAGAGGTAAAATACTTTTTTTCAATAATTCAAGACGTAATTCAAGAGAGAAAAAATACTTGGGCTCACTTACAAGAAATAAATGAAGCCAGTCACAGAGGCTTGCTGCAAGAGTAATGGCATACATATGATCATATGTTACAGGATTACAGTCTACCACCATGGCGCCTATATTTTTTCCTTCTTCCCTGTGTTCAGACAGCTTCTTTACATATTTATGTATAGTTTCTTCTATGCCATGTTCAAGCATTGCCACATATGGCTCTCCCCTTACTACTTCCTGAAATCCAAAAGTCGAAAAACTTCTGACATAACGGGGTTTGGTAAAAATAAAATGATGGGTATAACCGCGTCTGTACAACATGGTTACAAGCCTGGTCATTAATTTTGCCATAAGGCTTCCCCCTCGAAACCGCGGGGATATGGCAACACATTTGATTATATTATGGCTGAGAGAGCCTGTAGCTACTATTTCTCCATCTGCGCGGTATAATGCGGTAAAATCCACGTCATCTTCATAATGGAGACCATTGAAAGCAAGAAAGTGCCGGACTTCTTCCTTTACTTTATCATCCCAGAAATCAAGTATTTCAAATGTAAAAATCGACTGGGTAAAGTCCACTTTTCTACCTCATTTCTATCAGAAAAAAAAATCTGCATGTAATATCAGGCAGATTTTTTTTTCATAAGTCCAGTAAATAAGATTAGAACTAACCCCCGCAAATAAGGTTTCTGTTCATGATTTGAATTTTCCACAGAACAATAAAAAATCCTCCAGAAGAAAAAAATTAAATTTTCAGTAAACCTTGATTAATTCTCTTCTTATATATATAATTACTGAGGTGAGCATAAATAATACATATTTGCTCTCGTGACGCGTAACGCGTGACGCGTGACGGGAGGAAAACTTTTATTACATACTTATGCACGGGTCGGTAAGACATATGAAGAAACAATTAATTATAGCTATAGCAGGTCTTCCCGGATGCGGTAAGAGTACTGTAGCTTCTAAATTATCTAAAAAATTAAAATTATCTGTCATAAATACGGATGTTATAAGGGAAAGACTTTTCTTCGGAAAAGAACCTCTGGAAAATACCCCTGAAAACAGGAAATTGATCTATAAAACCCTTTTTATTATAGCAGATTGTATGACTTCGTCCCATGTGGGAGTAATACTGGACGGAACCTTTCCTTATGAAAGATACAGAACCCCCGTAAGAGAAATAGCCGGTAAATATAATGTTCCCTGTTATTTCATAGAGTGTTTCTGTCCAGAAGACTTTCTGAAAGAAAGAATAGAACATAGAAAAGAACATTTTGCGGAAAGTGCCGGATGGGATGTTTATCTCAGGATAAAAGAAAGCTTTGAACCTTTTACGGGAAACCGCTACAGAATTGATACATCGACGGATATAGACAGTCAGATTGAAAAAATCTTTTCTGAAAGTATTTTTTAGTTACCTGCAAAACTCTAACTGGATTGAAAAGAATCATTCTTTAATTCTTATTCTATGAGGTTCTACTATAAATAATTTTCCTTTATAATGGTTTATTTCAGTATGGGTAGAAAAATAAGTATTTAATATTTTGATAATTTTTGGAATAACTTCAGGATAATTTTTTACCTGTAACGCAATTATTCCATTATATTCTGAAGGTGGATAAGCAACTATATCTGAAAAATCACCATTTAAAGAAAGTAAAATAGAATTAAATTCCTGAGCTTTACGAATTACAATAAAATCCTCAGAATCCTGTGGAATATGGTCTTTAAGTCTGAAAATTTCATAACCGGAATCTCTCATTGCCTGGATTATCGAATTCGGCATACAATGATCTGCAAAAAATCTCAGTTTCATACAGCTATCTCAAATTCAGATAAATCTCTTGCATAATCCAGACATGCAGCAATATGTTCTCTGGTAATATCAGGAAATTCTTTTATAATATCATCAAATGAATTACCAGCCGCCAGATATCCAAGAAGCAGACTTACCGGAATTCTTGTTCCTTTAATTCTTGGTTTACCTCGTAGAACTTCAGGAGAACTTATAATATGATCCCGCCAGCTTATTAAATCCATATTAATCCACTCCCACATTTATGTTATAATTATAGTAACATAAAATAATATCTTAATCAATGGAGTATGTCTCAATAACCTACGATTAAACCTTTCCCGGGAGTATACTGGGGATAACATTTGTTATAAGGCAGACCTGCATAAATATGAGAGTTCTTTTCAGCACACCACAGGGTAAAAGTCTGAATATTATTATTAACGCTGTAGCTGTATGTCAGGTGTGAATTTCTATGGAATGTCTTATAATTTCCTCAAGGCCTGGTTTTACGGAACTATTCAAAGTCTTCATAGATGGAAAAGTAAAAGGTTTTACAGAAGGATCATAAAGGGTGACCATCTGAAATAATATAACACCGAGACCATATACGTCTGACTGAGGAGATGACTGCCCCCGGCCTCTGTACTGTTCAGGCGCCGAATAGCCGGGAGAACCGTAACTGAATGTGTCTGTATTCTTATCAGGATTATATAATCTGGCTATTCCGAAATCTACGAGCTTTACCTTCTCATCAGGTGTTATTATTATATTGGAAAGTTTCAAATCTCTGTATACTACAGGGACATTAAAACCATTATGAAGATAATCCAGAATTTCACATAGTTCTCCGATCCACGTGATAGCTTTTTCTTCCGCGAGAGGTTTTTCTAAAGCAGTTAGAATCTCTTCCAGGGTTTTCCCCTCTATATAATCCATTGTAAGATAATTGAGTTCTTTTTCAGTAAATATACCGTATGTCTTCGGGAGACCGGGATGATTGAATTTAATCATGAATTCCGCTTCACGAAAAAAAATCTCCTTTGCCGTATCTACATCTATTCCGCAGGATTCCGAAAAGATAAGTTCTTTTACTACAAATCTTCTGTCATCGTCAATTCTCTCTACGAGATATACATTACCCATGGCACCGCTTCCGAGAAGCCTTACCACTCGATAGATGTTATTCAGTATCGTTCCTGTTTCCAGCGTCATTTTATCTCCCTCCCTCTCAGAAGGTGAAAAGAACAGGGCATTACTCTATTCACCCTTCACTAATTTATATTTCAACTCAACACCGCAGAAAACAAGAATTATCTTTATCAATTTCGTCTCTCCTGTAAATTGCTTTAAATCTCTGTCATGTCCATACCTTTCTAATTCTTCCTCTCCTTCAAGGATTTTAGACTTCAATTTACTTTCACTGTATTCCGATAGAGTTATATATTTTATTTCAAATAAATAAGAATATTTTATACAGGGATATTTAATGAAATGAGGCAATAAGAGTATATCGCAGAAACCACGATTCAATTCATCTTCTGTTTTCGTTATATAATAATTGGAAAAATTCAGATAAACCCTTAAAAATGTCTGTATTGATTTTTCTCCCTGTATATAATCACGTAAAGCAGTCTGATTTCTCATTTCTTCTGTTATATAGTCAATCAGCCCTTCCCAGTTACCTTTATAGGCAAAATCCATAAACAGGTTCTTTAATTTAAAGAAATCTATATTGAATATACCTGTATCCCTGTAAGCTTCTATTATATACTCATAGTATAATTGCCTTATTACTTCATTGGGGATTATGAGAACAGGTTCTTCTTCGCCTGGCTCATGTTCTATTGTTAAAAGGCCGAAATAATATAAAAGAGATATAAAATTTTCAGGGTCTGTTATTCTGTCTACGGGAAAACTTATGGCTATATTGGAAGCTATCTTCCCTTCCTCAAGAATCTTCTTTAATTTATCAAAATTACCGTTTACCCTGTAACGGTCTTCCATATCTGTTATTATTAGATACTTAAGTTTTTTATAGTCTGTTTTTATATTCTGATCGAGCATATATTTAGGAGTTTTATTACGGGTAATATATTCACTGATAAAATAAAGAGCCATATCGGAATTATATAATTTTTCTTCTCTGTCTTCGGAAAAAAGATAATTATTATACCAGGGCCTCATTATTTCTATTAATTTCTCAGGCAGCTCTTTTATTAATCCCTCTCCTTTGCAATATATGAGCAACTCCATAAGTTCTTCTTCTGTAAAGCCTATCATCTCATTAAAAGAAGGAGCAGTCGTCAGATTATATCCTATATTAAATCCGCTCGTTACATCATCCATTGTCACAGGCGATACGCCTGTTATGAATAATTTCGATACAGGAGCATTTGAGCCGGTTGTGCCGGCTTTTATTACATTAAAAAAATGCCGGTAAAAACCTTCTCCATGAGTTATTGCCATATATCGTTCTTTACCCTGAGTCGATATTATTGTATTCGTGAAATTATCATACTCATCTATAAGGAGATATATTTTCCCTTTATTTTTAACAAAACTTATAAGATATTTTAAAATTTCAGAAGCCTGTCTGATGTCTTTTACAGTTCTGTACATCTCACCATCTGTATCTTTTATAATATCTTTATATTTTTCTATGAATTCCAGAACATTCACTCTTATTGTATTATTAAAGGACTCTTCCACTTTATTAATATCAGATCTTACCTCTGAAAAATTAAATTTTAATATTAAATATCTATTTCTCTCCTCTGTAGGATTATCATAAATATAAGTACCGGAGAATATCTCTTCAAAGTCGTCTTTTCTTTTTATGTCATAATAACATTCCATCAAAGACAAAAAGAGAGATTTGCCGAATCTCCTGGGACGGATGAAAAAAAGGAAGGGAGGACTTTCTTCTATATTTTCTATAAACCGTGTCTTATCTACATAATAATAATTCTGTCTCCTTATACGGTCAAAATCTGATATGCCATAAGGTATTTTCTTTCTCTTCATAAAACGTCACCTCTTTATTATTATATCAGACAAAACCTGAACCGTGAAGAGCTTTGATGTCCTCTGACCGGTATTTTGTAATATCCCTGCAGGGTTTATTTAAGTATCAACCCCTGCCCCGGCGTATACTGAGGATAGCCATCACTTCCTCCTGCATTCCAATGAGTGTTCACTCCCTTGCACCACATGGTAAAATTATTCGGATTAGTACTGACAATGTAACCGTAGCTGCATTTCAATCGCGACGCAGGACATATAGGAATAATTTTCATATAACCGCCATCAGGATTGGACTCAGTGATTTTATCAAGTGAAGGAGGATAGACTCCCATATTATCTGTAGCATACATATCCAGGGCTGTGGCAAGGCATTTTATGTTACTTTCACATCCGGCAAGCTGGCCGGTTGCTCCCGCACGCGAGAATTTCGGTAACATCATCAGAAAAAATAATATAAAAAATAGAACTATGCCGGCAGCAGGAAAAAGAAAACTTTTTACCGGATCTCTTCCGGGATTAAAAACAGATAAAACCCGGTGAGTGAATAAATAGATAAGATGAAATAAAGACCATATAAAAGGCAATAAAAAAAAAGTTGCAATTATAATAACAAATAGTAATCGGAACAGAAGGGATAATGAAAATACTTCTGCTGAAAATGCTATTGAAAAAATACAGAGCCATAATAAAATAACGGGAATTGCAAAAATAATCCTTACAGTATCGGAAGAATTTCTCATAAAATAATATATATACATATAGGATTTTATAAAAAGCCATATGTTAAATACCCATGCTATCAAAATAAAACTGTTATCCAGGTCATATGGATATTGAAGATTTCTATATGTATAGATATTTAAGATAATCTGACCGGCAAGGAGCAGTAAAATCATTATTCCGGTTAAAGAAAATTTTACCCTTATCTTTTTTATATCAATTATCAGGTTTATAATATACCAGAGAAAGAAAGTAATAATGGAAGAGATTAAAATGAATTCGGATAAAGATCCTGCTATATAAAGAGTACTAGAAGGACATCTTACAAAAGGATTGAAACAAAGTAAAAGGATAGAGAGGGAAAAAATAAAAAGCCCTGCTATTTTACAAACCGTTGTTCGGTTTACCTCACCTGATTCCCCGGAAGAAATCTTATCAGCACCTGTATAATTCAAAAGAGCATCTCTGAAATCTTTAACACTTATATATCTTTTTAAAGGCTCCATTTCTATGGCATGTCTTATAATTTCCTCAAGGCCTGGTTTTACGGAACTATTCAAAGTCTTAACAGGCGGAAAAGTAAAAGGTTTTACAGAAGGATCATAAAGGGTAACCATCTGAAATAATATGACACCGAGACCATATACGTCTGACTGAGGAGATGACTGGCCACGGCCTCTGTACTGTTCAGGCGCCGCATAGCCGGGAGAGCCGTAACTGAAGGTGTCTGTATTCTTATCAGGATTATACAATCTGGCTATTCCGAAATCTACGAGTTTTACCTTATCATCAGGTGTTATTATTATATTGGAAGGTTTTAAATCTCTGTATACTACAGGGGCTTTAAAACCATTATGAAGATAATCCAGAATTTCACAGAGTTCCACAGTCCATTTAATAGCTTTTTCTTCCGATAAAGGTTTTTCCGAACCGTTCAAAATTTCTTCCAGAGTTCTTCCTTCTATGTAATCCATTGTAAGATAGTTTAATTCTTTTTCGGTAAATATACCGTATGTCTTCGGGAGGCCGGGATGATTGAAATTGACCATGAATTCCGCTTCACGGAAAAAAATCTCCTTTGCCGTATCTGCATCTATGCCGCATTTTTCCGAAAATACAAGTTCTTTTACTACAAATCTTCTGTCATCGTCAATTCTCTCTACGAGATATACATTACCCATGGCACCGCTTCCGAGAAGCCTTACCACTCGATAGATATTATTCAGTATTGTTCCTGTTTCAAGAGCCATTTTATTTTCCTCCCTCTTTTTTTCCCGTTTTACCGCCATATTTTACAAGTATTTCTCTCAATTTTTCATTATTACTGTATGTACGAGAAATAGCTATATCCAGGGGTGTTTCTCCCCTCTTATCCATGGCATTTACATCGGCTCCATTTTTTATGAGTAATTCTGTAATAGATTCACAAAAATACTCTTCCGCAGCATAATGTAAAGGAGTCTTACCATCTAAATCTGAAACATTCACATGTGCTCCTTTTTTTATCAATAATTTCACTATATTATAATTTCCTCCATTTACAGCACTGTGCAAAGGAGTTTTCCCTGACATATCGACAGTATTTACTCTGGCTCCTTTTTCTATCAATAATTTCACCAGACCTGTATTTCCACCTGTTACAGCATTATGGAAAATAGTTCTTCCATCTATAATAGAATCATTCAGTTTGACTTCTTTTTCTATAAGGAATTCTGCTACATCGTTATGACCTTTCAATACGGCACTGTGCAAAAGTGCAGTAACATCCGGCTTCAAGCCTTTTCCCCAGAGAAATTCCACTATTTCTTTCTTATTCTGTTCTACAGCAATATCTAAAGGAGTTTTTCCGTCTTTATCCCGGGCATTTACATCCAGACCTTTTTCTATGAGTAATTCCACTACATCTTTACTTCCCTGTCCTGCAGCCCTGTGCAGAAGAGTTTCTCCGTCTTTATGGGAACCATTTATATTTGCTCCTTTTTCTATGAGTAATTCCACTATTTCTTTATGAGCCACAGCACAGTATAAAGGGGTTTCTCCATATTTATCCGGAGCATTTACATCCAGACCTTTTTCTATGAGTAATTCCACTGCTTTTTTACAGCCCTTTTGTGCAACATTATGTAAAAGAGCTTCTCCGTTATTTATATCTGCTCCTTTTTCTATAAATAAGACAACTAAATCCATGTGATTTTCTCTCAGGGCAAAATAAAGAGGATCTCTCCCCCCATCGTCCCGTGCATTTACATCCGCCCCATGTTCTATCAATAATTCAGCCATTTTCTTATGACCCATTACGGAGATAATATGTAAAGGCTTATAATTATAAATACTGAAATTAACATTTACACCCTTTAAGCCGGGGTTCATATCTATCAATCTGTCAAGACATTCACAGGCTTCTTTATTTTTACCTGTGAAAAATAACATAAAGGATTTTTTGAGCAAAGCAGAGGAAAAACCGGGGCTAATATTCAGGGCCTTATCATAGTATGAAATAGCCTTACCGTAATCTCTCTTATCACATGATTTATTTCCCAGAAAAAACCACAGGTACGAACGTAAAAAAAAGGCCAGTAAAACAAGGAGAACAGATAAAAGTATAAATATTTTTTTCTTCAATCGCAACAACCTCCAGGAAAAGGATAATATTTTTATATACAGGTATTCAGGGGTTGTAAAAAATAATCGTGACGCGTAACGCGTAACGCGTGACGCGGGGACAGTAACCATAATTTGCCAGAGTTATTTTCTTACAGTCCCTTAATAATGATCTCGTAATGCGTAATGTACAATGCGTGATGTGCAGAGATTAAACCCGTCACGCGTCACGCGTTACGCGTCACGTCACCTTATATATATTATTATATCACCGAAAAAAATAAAAAGGTTCATCAATTTTTATAAAATATGATATAATAAATAAAAGAGAGAATTACAAAGGAAGGCAGAATATGATTAAATACTGTAATGATTGTGGTGCAGAAAATACTGATATAAGTAATTTCTGTATAGTCTGCGGAGCTTCCCTGAAGGCTTCATCAGAAAATAACCCTTCAAAAGCAGGACATATAACATCTGATTTTGTTGATGATGGCATGACTGTACAGCAAAATATGTCTGCAGAGAAAAACACTGCAATTATTCCGCCTTCTGCCAGCTCAAGTAAAGCCACTCAGCCGGTAAATCAAAATTACAACAGAAATGTTTCACATCAGCAGATTATTCAGCCTTATGGGAAAAATATTTTATATGAGAAGACTCAGCCTTCCCATAAACAGGGCAATCTCTATCCTCCCGGCACTCAATACAGACACACTGCCACACCGGTACAGGTCAGTCTGATTGCACAGAATAAACCTTCAGGCAATTCATTTTTTAAAAATCTTTTTCTGCTGATTGTTCTTTTAATAGCAGGTTACATGTTATATCCGTCTGCAAAGGATTTTTCGGCATCTTTACTCTATAAACAGGGGCTCACTTTAATGAAACTGAAAAAATACGAAGAAGCTAAAGGTTATTTCGATAAAGCCCTGTATATAAAACCTGAATACTGGCAGGCATGGAACAGTAAAGGTCTGTCTATGAGACAGCTGAAGAAACCGGGGGAAGCAATAGAGTGTTTCAATAAGGCTCTGGAAAATAACCCTGAAGATGACAGTGCATTGCTAAATAAAGGAATCACCTTATGTGAACTGAAAAAATACGGTGAAGGAATAACATGTTACAAAAAAGCCCTGAAGATTAATCAAAAAAATCATAAAGCTTTCTATTGTATAGGTACTGGAATGGTCAGTCAGAAAAAATATGGAGAAAGTATTTCCTTCTATGACAGTGCTTTAAAGCTCAAACCTTCATATAAAGAGGCCTGGTACGGCAAGGGTTATGTTCTCATGAAACAGAAAAAATACGATGAAAGTATTAAGTGTTATAATAAAGCCATAAAAATTGACCCTGAATATACAACTGCCCTTTACGGTAAAGGTTATACTCTGTGCAAACAAAAAAAATACAAAGAGGGGCTTACATATTATAATAAAGTTTTATTGATTAATCCGTCTTATCCCGGTTTGAATGCAGGTAAAAAACTCGCATATTACGCTCTGGCAGACAGTTCATATAAAGAGGGTAAATATGAAGAAAGTATTTATTATTATGATAAGGCTCTGGAAATGGATTCTAAATTTATATATGCCATAAAAGGGAAAAGAGATGCCTTTTATGCATGGGGAAACAGGCTCTGTTCAGAAGGTAAATATGAACAGGGGTTTATCTGTTACGATAAAGCCCTGAAAATAGCTCCGTCTTTCAAACAGGCAGCTTATAAAAAAATCGAATCTCTCCACAGTATGGGAAATGCTTATTACAACAGCGGAAACTATTCCATGGCAATAAGCTGTTATGACAGAATTCTGGCCATTGACAGAAACTACAGCCACGCAACTATAAACAAGGCAAATGCTCTCTATTGTATAGGGAATCAAACAGCTGCGTCAGGACAATATGCAATGGCAATAGTATATTATGACAGGGCCCTGGCAATAAATCCGGGGAGCGGTCAAATTTACAATGCAAAAGAAAGTGCTCTCGCCAGTCTGGAACATCAGAGAAAAAGTTATTATAACACTTCCTATAATCGTAATAACAGTCAGAGTTATAATAATAGTTATTCCAATAATAATTACTATAATCAGAACCAGGAAAAAATCAAAGAGCAGAATGAAGCAATGATAAATAAATATAAACAGGAACAGCAGGACAGAATAAACAGGCAGAATCAACAGATAATAAAAAATACATCGACTTATCCGGGTAAATAGTTTCATTCCTCGCGTAACGCGTCACGCGTCACGCGTTACGTCAAATAAAGTGAGGTGATTTTAATGAGATCAAAAAAATTAGCTTTTTTTCTACTATGCATGGTTTTAATAAGCATGGCTTTATTTCTATCAGGCTGTGATGACGGTGATGGCGACGGTCCTCCGGAAAGCCTGTTAAAAATGCTTTTAAATATCTTTCTTGTTTCTGCTTTTATTTTTACAGGTACTTCAATTATGAACAATAAAAATTCAGGAAATGGTAATGGCTCTCTTAAATAATTTAAATGTACAGGAATTTTCATTTCAGTTACTGACCTGAGCATAAGTATTTAATAAAGGTTTTCCTCCCGTGACGCGTGACGCGTCACGCATGACGCGAGGAAAGATACTATTAATAAATTTCCATTCCTTAGGAACTGTCTGAAAATAATTACATCATAGTTATAATTTATATCGTGACGCGTAACGCGTAACGCGTGACGCGAGGATACTAATCGTTCTAACAATTTGCCGGAGTTATTTTTCTTACAGTCCTTAGTTGTTAAATTTCAGTTAATAATTAAAGCTAATCGCTAACAGCTAATAGCTAAGAACTAATAAGTAATAACTATTTTATCAAAGCAGATAATATGACAATGTAAAGTTAATTTCAATTCTATACTAACAGTCATGACCGGGCTGGTCACAACGAAGAATGAAAATTTGTTCCTCCCGTAACGCGTTACGCGTTACGCGTTACGATTCTCATATAAATTACTCTGCTATTTTTACAACAAAAAAATTATTTTCATAAAAAATTTCCGTTCCGAAAGGGGAAGAAAGACTCTTTAATCTTTCCAGCATAGAACGGCTCAATTCTTCGGAAGCAGGCACAGGTCTTCCTCTTTTTGTTCTTCCATCTTTAAATCCCAGGGACACAGGATAGAGCCTGATTTCCTTCAACTGTTTTTTTCCGTCAAATACAGGCAGGGCAATGACAGTCTCCCAGTTTTCAGGTTTATTGCAGTTATTATATCTGTCAGTATTAAATATATCTGACGGCAGCGAATCTGAAGGAAGATTATATCTTTCATATAAATCAGCGGGAAGGTATTTTATCGTATCTATCTGAAATATAAAATTACCGAGACCGTAAAAGATCGGCTTCTTCTTATATATTTCAATACCTTTCAGCAAATGAGCGCCATGACTGAAGAATATATCTGCTCCCGAATCAATCGCTTCCCTTGCAACAGTCTGAACAAAACCGGCAGGCATTGCGTAGTTGTCAGACATGCCTTCATGGCTGTGAAGGGAAAAAATAACCCAGTCAGCCTGACCGGACGATTCTTTAATTGATTTTTTTATCTCTTCAAGGTCATTTCTGTCCGGCTCTGTAATTATCTGGCATTTATCACCCTTTTCAAACCGGAGATTCAAAAAAGAAAGGCTCTGTTCATCTATATTATGAGAAAGTTTCAGGTCAAAAACCATTTTATATAAATTCATAAATGTCTGATTATCCACTATGTATCTGGTAGTATATCTCAGAGGATTAACGCCTGGTCTTCCTTTCATATCGGCTCTCTGGTTTCCTGCTGCAGAAGAACGGGGAAAGGTGGATGTACAGGAGATTAAAGCAACTCTGCCTTTTTTCGTATCCATATAAACAGGAGAACGGGCCAGAGCAAGATTTTCTCCCACTCCTCCACAGACAAGTCCTTCTTTTTTCAGGGCTTCATCAGTGGCTTTTACTCCTTCATAGCCGTAATCAAGAGCATGATTATTGGCACGGCATAACATGTCAAACCCGGCCCATGTAAGCTCTCCGGCAAGTTCCGGTTCGCCTGTCACATAAGTGCCTCCGCTCTGAGCTGACGGATAACCTTCGTAATTATGAAATAATCCCTCAAAATTCGTAATTGCCACATCGGAAGAACGAATAATATTTATCATGTCCGTATAGGCCGGTTCATCGAAAACAGATATTTTCATTGTAATTATGGAATCACCTGTAAGGGCAAAACTCATAGTTTCTTCCGGTTTATCTTCTTTTCCGTAAGAAGGTGAAATAAATAAAAGAAATATTATAAAAAACAATAAATTTTTCATAGCTCCTCCTGCCATACAGGTGATATACATCCTTTTTCTCTTACAAATCTGTTCCAGAATTCTTCAAAGGATATACCTGTAAAATATTCAAGTTCTTCTTTAAAAGGGAATGAACCTTTAAAATTTCCATATTTATTATAAGCATAACACATAAACTCTTCCATAGTTTTTCCGGTTTTTTTCTTCATTTCCATTTCAAGCATTTTAAAGACAAGGGGTGATTTACAGTAATGGAAAAACTCCATAGCTTCGTTATCTTTCACTTCATGTTCTCTCTCAAGAGGGTGATCCCACCCGGGATGGGCATCCATAGTCTTCAAATATCTTTCATAGAGTTCCTTCCATTTTTTTCCTTTTTCTCCGGTACCTGTAGCTACAGTGGCTTTTTCTTCCATATATACCGACCATCCTTCAATAACCCATTCGTCTTTTATACTCTTCAGCATCATACCTGTCGGCTCATATCTGTTCAGGCCATGGCTCAGTCTGTGAGAAAAATATTCCCAGTTTCTGACTGTATCTTCCGGCATTTCATAACACTGGCCGTTTGACCAGAGTCCCGTAAATACCCGTTTCCCGTCGTCAGATTTCGGTGTCCAGCAGACAATATAAGGATAGGACGGATCGAAATTGAAGGTTTTATAGAAATATTTATAGAAGCTGAAAGTTTTTTCAGTAATCTCTTTTTTATGTTCTTCAGTCCAGGTCGAAAAGGTATAGA
This sequence comes from uncultured Synergistia bacterium, assembly GCA_964431735.1. Lineage (GTDB taxonomy): Bacteria > Vulcanimicrobiota > SpSt-956 > SpSt-956 > JAKJGF01 > CALARM01. The sequence continues at coordinate 45,850 of CAYSLJ010000019.1, forward strand.
CACAGACATCGGTATGACCGAATGTCTTTTTTATTCCGGTGAAAGGGCCAAAAGCCATAAATGATTTTTCAAGTGATTCACATACAGGAGTTTTCCATGAAGCATCGGGATAATAAGTATCTCCGTCTTTTCTAAAGGGAGTTACAACATTCCACGCCGAAGGGATGTTAAATGTTATTGCTGCAGTTTTAATGGCTTCAGTATCGGGTAAAATAAATATTCTCCCGTCAAAACTTGCAAAGTCTTTAGAAATATTTCCCTGTCTGCCATGACGTCCCATACCTCCCGGTTTTACACTGTATTCGATATAAAGTTTTTTATAGGTCAGCCATTTTAAATAATATTTATTATCATGTTTTTCATAATCTATTTTTTCTTTTTCTTCGTTATAAAATGTGAGATCTTCAATGTGAAACTCTCCATCCATGCCGACGTGTTTGAAAGAAAACGGATTTTCACTTCCTGGCCGGAACAGGATTGACACAGAAGCTTCAGATGTCTCAGGAGCGGTTAAATCAATATGTATTTCAAGAGAAGGAGCAACTGTTTCATAAGCTTTTGCCATATGAAGTGATAGAAGTAAAATAATTATTATGCTGAAAAATTTTATCATAATCTCCCCTTTGAGTCGTAACGCGTGACGCGTGACGCGTGACGCGTTACGAACATTAATTACGGCTCAATACTGTTATTCCGGAAAAATTCTTCTTTCTGGCTGATCGTTAATTTCCTTAATATTCCTTATATAATCTGCCACTATATCTCTGATAATGTCTCCTTCACTCAGAACTTTTCCTTTTGTAAAGGTACTGTAATTTTCTCCGCCTCCGGCAAGGAAACCGGTAGTGGCAATTTTATATACTGTACTGTCTGAAAGAGCTTTATCGTTAATGGTAATGGTCTTAATTCTTTCTCCGTCGGGGTTATTTCTCTTATAGGTAATGTTCATACCTGAGAACTGAAGAATGTAGCCGTTATTGAGAGACTGTTCCACAATTTCCCTGACCTGTTTCCCCGTAAGTTCAAGGACTACCATATTAAAATCATATGGTATTACATTATAAAGTTCTCCATAGCTTATATCACCTTTAAAGAGATATTTCCTCAGATGGCTGTTTTCATAAAAGGCCGCGTCTGCGCCGGATTTTTTCAGCATTGCCTCTGTAACAAGATAACCCATAGGCGATACTGTATATTTTCTTTTCGTTATATGAATAATTCTGACGGCTTTCCCCAGTATTTCATTATATTTTGCAGGAACAGCTTTCTCAAAACCGTCTACAAGCTGCTTTACCTGCTCATCTTCTTTTTTCACAAGACTGGGAGATATTAAATGGAGGTTATACACATAATTCATTTCCGTGAATTTTTTCTGAAAACCGAGTTTCATTTCACTCAGGAATCTTCCCTTGGTGCCACCTTCAAGGAGAAGTATATTATCTGCCTTAAAAGGCTCCCCTGTTACGGAAAAAGCCTGTCCTCCTCCGCAGAATAAGAGACATGGCTTTTTTCTGGCCCCCGGTAATATATTTTGAAAATCATTGGCAAGCAGAATATTATCGGCAAGCTTCTGGTTTGTCACAATTATGATTACATCGGCTTCCGCTTCTACTTTACTGTAGTAATTAAGAAGAGCTCCCTTTATATCCATAATGGCTATACCGGCAAGTGATGCTTTCGGTACAAGTGAAGGGATATCGGGATTGACCAATCCTATGATACCGACTTTAACACCTTCGAATGGTATTACAGTATAAGGTTTAAGTCCCGGTAGCAGATTATCGGTTCCCTGAAGCAGTACATTGGCTCCGAGAACAGGGAATTTTGCCTTACCGATTAATTTTACAAGATTGTCCTTACCTGTCATAAAATCTTCTTCTCCGAGAACAGAAGCACTTACACCTGCCATATTAAGGCATTCTATAACAGCTTCTCCTCCTGTACTTTCTGCCAGAGGTGTTCCGTGTAAGAAATTACCTCCGCACAGAAGCAGATTATTCTTTGTTTTACCTGTAATGGTTTGATATTTGTATGCAAGATAAGAAAATCCACCTGCTTCTACCGTTTCAGGAGGTGTCTTCAGTTCTTCCTTTGTTAAAAAGGAATAAACTTCAGAGCCTCCGAGTTGATAGGGCTGAATATATCCAAGGAGATCGGTAAAATAATAAATATTCACATTTGCTTCATTTCTATCTGACATATCAGCTTTTTTCTCAATATGAAGGGTAGTGATTATACCGCTCGTATATCCCTGAACTTCCACATAATCACCTTTTCTCAGGTAATCTACAGTGAGATTCTTTCTTTCAGGGTCTTTATCATCTATAATATTACAACTGCTCAGATTGAGAAGTAACTGTTTTTTTGTTTTATCCTTTTCTATAAGAATGGATTTTGTATCTCCTCTTATTTCAACAATCTTTCCTCCTGTAAGGACAGATACATTATCGCCTGTTTCCGTACCGATTCTTGAAAGACTTGATCTTACGGACGGGAGAGCTTCTTCCTGCAATACAGCCGAGGCAACTGCAGTTTTACCCTTTGTGGGATATATAATACCATATACCAGCACTGATTTCCCCTTCAGGTCTGACATGGTTCTGAAACCCGGTGCTACAAGCATTACAGTATTTTTATTTGCAAGTATTTCCTGGTCACCTATTTTAAAGGTTAATTTTTTTTCCGTTACTTCACTTATCTTTCCCCTTACAATCATGGGGCCATGTTTTGCAGTAAGCAGGTTGTTCACATATGAGAGGGGATCGTAAAAGTTAAGAGGGTTAAGTACGGAAGGTTCATGTTTTTCTGTGCCCGGGAAAATAACGGTGGCATAAAACTCATCATTTACTGAAAAATCTGCAATAGAAACATCTTTTAAATTTTTCATAGCTTTAAGTTCAGTAATTATAGAAAACTTTTTTCTTCCGTACTGAGTGGATGCAGTAATAATATTATTATTTATTTCCAGAATTTTACCTTCATATTCAACTTCCGTTCCCTGTCCTGTAGTGAGTAAAAAGGCAGATTCCGCATCAAAGAGTCCCTCTGCTTTAATTTCATATTTATCGGGATTTTTTGTAGATACAACTACCTGTTCTCCTGTTTTAAAATCTTCAAATTTCGCTTTAACCATGTTTTTTACAAAGTTAGTTTTAGAATCTACAATTACCTGTTTTTCCTCATCTTCTGCCGTCACAATAATGAGATTATTTTTCTTTATATCAATTTCTTCTATTTTACCTGATACGGGTTTAAGCATATCACCCTGTGCCAGTACAATATTACAACATAGAATAAACATTACAATAAACATCAAAAAAGCTTTCATCTGACCAATCCTTTCCTTATGAAATAGTACAAGGAATAGCACTGCTATTCCTTGTGTATATTAGTAATTGCCTGTACGGATCAGATATTAATCTCCGCCGTCACCGCCGCCGCCGTCACCGCCGTCTGAAGCGGGAGGAGGAGGAGGAGGAGGAGTATAGGACTGAGAAACACTGGGTGAAAAATTCAGTTGTTTCATCTGACCTGTGGAACTGTCAGTATACTGTATCCCCATACCTGTTGTAAAAGAACTGATACCACCCAGGGTATTAATTGTAGGATTCCCTATAGTGCCGGTATTTACTCTATAAGTTACGCCACCCATATGAGAACCGCCGTTTTTATCAAGCATATAAACACCATTACTGGGAAGATTTGCCCTTACATCCTGATTTAAAGTACGATCTCTGAGAGCTGCACTGGTTACATTCTGATCGGTGTAATGGATCATTACAGGATCGCCAACGAGGGCTGTTGTTCCCTGTCCGTTGGCATCTTTAATATAAACATTGAAAAATCCTGTAGTATTTGAAGCACTCTGACGATCAGGGATACCTGCGCCACGGCTCCTGAGAAGAATTTCTGTTCCGTCAGGAGATGTGATTACATAATCTACTCCGGTAAATGTATAGGTACCGAAGCCGCCACCGTTATCATCTGCCACATTGGCATTTACAGTATAAATATAAGTGGTTTTCGTCACCGTATACTGTCCGTACTGTTCGACAGTAACATCGGTGCTTACATTATTCACTTCAGTAATATCCTTTATTCTATTGCCTGTTCTTACATCCTTAAAATATTTATGAGCCCATGTATTATTTGCCACCCATCCGTTTTCTCCCCATACCATTGCTCCGCTTAATTCGCCTGTTTCAGTTTTATTTTCAAACTGGCCGTCCCACTGGCCGGATTTACCGGTATCAACACCGGTATTTTCCATGTCTTTATCTACCTGTATTACTGTCGTGCCTGCAAAAGCAGATGTTATGGCAAGTAACAGGCAGGTCAGTACGGTCAGGATTAACATTATTTTCTTCACAAAATTACCTCCTCTGTCAGATTATTAGAGAACGTGACGCGTTACGCGAGGATTACTATACTTTGAATAGTCTGCTATCCTCCTTTCATATAAATTTCATTCATTGATATAATTATACCGTTAATTCTGACAGATGTTGTTATCAGAATGTTAAATTTTCTTTAAAATTTCTTAATATCTTATAACTGTAAGCCTACTTTTTTAATTTTTGTAATATTTCCATATTATATTTAGTTTCATGACTTATTAGAAATTACGTGTTCGTGACGAGTCACGCAAGGATTACTTACTGACCTGAGCATAAGCATGTAATAAGAGTCTTCCTCCCGTCACGCGTAACGCGTAACGCGTCACGAGAGCAGATATGTATTATTTATGCTCACCACAGTAAGTGAATGTTTGCCCTATCTACTCACTACTCACCTGTGCCAAGTTTTGCGAGCACATTAAAATCTTCCAGTGTTGTAATATCACCTATAATTTCTGTTCCTGCAGCCACCTGTTTTAAGAGTCTTCTCATAATCTTACCTGACCTGGTTTTGGGCAATGCTTCTGCAAAACGTATTTCATCAGGTTTCGCCACATGGCCTATTTCAGCGGCCACATGGTGTGCCAGTTCGGATTTCAATGATGGTGAAGGTTCTATGCCGGAACAGAGTATCACAAAAGCCACAAGGGCAGAACCTTTAATATCGTCCGCTCTTCCCACTACTGCCGCTTCCGCCACGGAAGGATGACTTACGAGAGCGCTTTCCACTTCTGCAGTACCTATACGATGGCCCGATACATTCAGCACATCGTCAATCCTCCCCATAATCCACAGATAACCGTCTTTATCTTTTCTGGCACTGTCTCCTGTGGAATAATAGCCGGGGATATCCTTCCAGTACGTATATTCGTAACGAACAGGGTCACCCCATACACCGCGTAACATAGAAGGCCATGGCCTCTTTATTATGAGTCGTCCGCCGGAACCGGGAGGTACAGGTTTTCCGTCTTCATCGACTATTTCAGGGTAGACACCGAAGAAAGGCATACCGGCAGAGCCGGGTTTTGCGGCCATAGCTCCCGGCAGAGTGCTTATCATAATGCTTCCTGTCTCTGTCTGCCACCATGTATCCACTACAGGACATTTTTTATGGCCTATATGTTCATAATACCATATCCATGCCTGGGGATTTATCGGTTCACCTACCGTTCCCAGGAGTCTTAAAGAAGAGAGGTCATGTTTTTTCGGCCATTCATCACCCCACTGCATAAAAGAGCGAATTGCTGTTGGTGCAGTATAAAAAACTGTTACCTTATATTTCTCAATAATCTGCCAGAACCTGTTGGGAGCAGGGTAATTCGGTGCTCCTTCGTATAGAAGAACGGTAGTTCCATTTGCCAGAGGGCCATATACTCCGTAAGAATGCCCCGTAATCCATCCTGTATCGGCAGTGCACCAGTAAATATCATCTTCTCTGATATCAAAAATACAGGTATGTGTTAATTTTGTTCCCAGTAAATATCCTGCAGTGCTGTGATAAATACCTTTTGGTTTTCCCGTAGACCCGCTTGTATAGAGGATAAAAAGCACATCTTCACTGTCCATCTCTTCAGAAGGACAGTAGGAGGAAACATGATCCATTTCTTCATGCCACCAGAGATCTCTTTCTTTATGCATAGAAATGTCATTTAAAGCTCTTTTTAGTACAATCACCTTCTCTATTGACTCACAATAAAGACTACCTGTTTCATCTTTCATTTCGAAAGCTTCATCTACATATTCTTTCAGAGGTATCAGTTTACCCCTTCTGAAACTTCCATCTGCCGTCAAGATGATTTTTGCGGTACAATCTCTGACTCTTTCCGCTATGGACTGAGAGCTAAAGCCGCCGAATACTACGGAATGAATGGCTCCTATACGGGCACATGAGAGCATGGCCACAAAAGTTTCCGGCACCATGGGCATATAAATGATCACTCTGTCACCTTTTTTTATGCCATTACTTTTAAGTACATTGGAAAAACGGCACACCTCTTCGTAAAGTTCACGGTATGTAAGACGTATCTCCCTGTTTCCTTCAGGTTCACCTTGCCAGATAACGGCAGTTTTATCTGCCACAGGAGTATTCAGGTGTTTATCCAGGCAGTTTACACAGGCATTAAGTTTCCCTCCTGTAAACCATTTTGCATAAGGTAAATTCCATTCACTGGTTCTCTCAAATTCTTTAAACCACACCAGATGTTCTTTTGCTTTTACAGCCCAGAATTTTTCACTTTCTTCTATAGACAGCCTGTAAAGTTTCTTATAGTCATCTATATGTTTTATAAAGGCTTTTTCCCTGAATGAGTCAGAAGGAGTAAAAGTCCTGTCTTCTTTAAGACAGCTCTCTATATTGACTTCCTGAATTGTTATGAGTTTATCAAATCCCGTGGAGCGCAGTAATTCTTTCACAAAGGGATTGGGTTTCAGAAGAGAAAATTTTCCTTTTTTTACTTTTTTTGCAGCCATTAAAATAATTCTTAAAAACACTGAAGACACATAATCTGCATGTTCCAGGTCAAAGGTTATTTTAACGTCGGGAGACAGGGGTCTCCCTTCAGAAATTTCTTTAAGTTTTTCCTCGATGGCTTTTTCGATGGCAGGACAGTTATTGCTCTGAAACTGCCCGCGAAATGTGCATGTAAGTTCTCTGGTTTTACTATCATACCGGAAATCAATCATAGATTAACCTCTCTTTCTATTTTTCACAATGAACAATTCATATTTATTCAGATGACACGTAAAATTCTCTAAAAATCAGAAAAAATCCTTTATACATGACAATTTCTTTACGAATAACTTATAATAGAATCATTGGTGGGTGGTTAGCGGGAAAACATTAAATCCAAGGATAGAAAAGTGTTTATCAAAAGAAAAAACACTGTTAATTTTATTTTTATTGATAAGCACAAAAGAAATACAATCAGTAAAACTAATTTCCAGATCAGAATATTTCTCAAAGATATTAAGAGCCAGTAATTCATCTTCATAAGCAGGACGAATAATAGTAAATGCGCCGGATAGTAAAATATTTCTGCCTCTCCGGGAAGCGAACTTATAATCTGTACGGCGTGCTAAAAGTGTTAATGTTTCATCCAAGACAAAATTACTGGTAAAACATCTTTTATTACTATTCTCAATTTGTTCCCAGTATTTTACAGATGCGCTGTGGTGCTGGTCTTTGTGTAGATATCTGGCTATGAAAGCGCCTGTATCAATATAAATCAAGCTCTTTCTCCATAAAGATATATATCATGGTTTTCAGAAAGGTCACAGGGAATATCTCCATAAAAAACCTCTTTATCAGACCAGAAAGTATCTTTTGATTTGTCTATACTCAGTTTAAGATATCCTGCAAGAGATATCCTGATAAGTTCACTTAAAGAAATACCTTCATCTATTGCTTTTTGCTCCGCTTTCATCTTTAAATCTTCCGGTAATATAACAGTAGTTCGTTTCATAAAAACCCTTCTTTTTACTGAGGTGAACAGAAATAATTCATATTTAATTCCTATAACGCTTGACGGGAGGAACTAAGGAATGACAATTAAATAACTGTCTCAAATATATTAAATCGTGACGCGTAACGCGTAACGCGTGACGCGAGGAAAGAGACAATTAATAAAATTCTATTCCTAATTTATTACACGCTCAATATATAAACATTTATGATATAATAATATCATAAAATAAAATGAAATTCTATATAATTTAAACCATCAAAATAAATTTATACTATTCTTGACGCCTAACCTGAGAAAGGGTATTTTTTTATCTAAAAATGAAAGGCGGATAATTATGAAAAAGTATTTTTTATGTTTATTGTTAACATTCCTGTGCTGTTCCTATGCCTTATGTCAGGATTTTACTCTCGGAGGCATAACAGGCATAATACAGGATCAACAGAGGAGACCTATTGAAGGTGTGCAGATTACTATTGTGGGGACAGAAAACATTACCACTACAGATTCTACGGGAACCTTCTTCTTTGGTGAAATCGAGCCTGGAAACTACACACTGTCCATCGTTATGAACGGCTATCAGACCCAGACTAAAACCGTAACGGTACAGAAAGGTCAGACCAGATACCTGGTAGTAGACATGATACCGGGTAATTCAGGGGCAACAAATACAAACTCTGTCACTACTCTTCAATCAGGTGCGTCTGCAAACCATACACTTTATATAGCCAATTCGGGTGCCGGAAAAAGTTCTGTCATGCAGAATCAGTCAACGACAAATCCCTACGGAGATAATTACGGCGGAGGGTATGAAGACAGGATAAACGGCAGTCTGAATACCGGCACCACTACATGGAACAGTGATCCCTATTCGGGAGTCGATATTTCCGGCAATGATCCTGCAAACCTGATACCTGCCTATCAGGCCGGCGCAGATCCTGTATCAGAAGCCTATAATCCAAACTATGTGCAGCCTCCGACAAATAATACTCAGCAGTTTATGGGAAAACAGAGCAATAACCTTATGATCATGAGTTCTGCCACAAAACAGGCAATGAGCCTCATAGAATGGTTCAGCGGAGCAAGTCCCATGTGGGTTGCCATGAACGATTCCGGAATTCTCTTTATTGCAGATTCTTCCAATGTTATAACATCTATTAATACCGCTGCGAATAACCAGGTTACAGGCACCATGTCAATGGGGCAGAATATGGTTACAGATATGGCAGTAGGAAATTCCGGCACAAGACTCTTCTGTACCCTTGCAGCATCAGAACCGTCTGTATCTGTAATAGACTGTTCCGGAGGAGGACTCGTTAATGTCAAAACCATAACATTAGGAAGAATGAAAGACGGGACTGCTGCCTATCCCTGGGGAGTAGGAACTCACAAATCGGGTCACATCGCCTATGTTGCAATGGGACACCAGACAGGCGGAGAACTGGTTGCCATTGATACTGAAACGAATTCCGTCATGTACCATGTCACGGTGGGCCAGAACGCTTTCGGTGTGGCAGTTACGCCTGACGGAAGAAAAGTCTATGTGGCAAATCAGAATTCTGCAAATGTGTCTGTAGTGGATACGGGAAGTAAACAGGTAATAGCAACAGTTCCTGTAGACTACAGCCCTGTCAGAATTGCCATTACACCTGACGGAACAAAAGCCTATGTTACAAATAAATGTTCCGGCGGGAACGGTACTGTGTCCGTTATAGATACAGGAACAAATTCCGTAATATCCACAATACCTGTAGGGAGAGAGCCTGCAGGCATATCTGTTTCCAGAGACGGGAAGATGGTCTATGTGGCGAACAAAGGTTCCGACTCCATTACAATGATAGACACTTCCAGGAATACAGTTGTCGGAACTGCACCGACATGCCAGGGTGGTATGCCGAATTCTGTGGTGGCACGGTAAGTTTTCCGTAAAAAATCTGTCTGACTTATTTTAATGGTTTAATGGAAAAGGAGGAGGTTTGTTTTCATCTGTAATAGATCTTATTACAGACGGGCTTAAAGAGGGAATTACCGTATGGATAGGCGACAATACAACAGGAAGAATAATGGATGCAATAGGGAGTGACCGCTCCCACCGCCAAGCCCTATCGGCCTATGGCGGGGGCTTCTAGAGCT
>CAYSLJ010000020.1:0-35476 GCA_964431735.1 uncultured Synergistia bacterium
GAAAAGAAAGAAATTTCAGGAGAATTTCTCAAGGAAGAATAATTATAGTTAGTTTATCCATAAATAATGACCTCGTAATGCGTAAAGCGTAATGCGTGATGCGAATGGATTAAACCTGTCACGCGTTACGCGTCACGAAAGCAAATATGTATTATTTATGCTCACCTCAGTAATAAAGGAGTTTTGTTTTACTATATTGAATTATTATAGCAAATTTTTTTCTTAAACTGACAATCTTTTCAGGACGTTCTTTAGACTTTGAATCGCCTGTTATAGCAACTGTGAACAGGAGGTCAAGGAATAATACGGACGTATTTAACCATGAAGTGGCTATAGCCAGAAATAAGGCTCTTGAAATTGCCACTATAACAGGATGTCATTTAGAATATAATCTGTTAATTCCAGGCAAGGAATGGCTTCAGCCTTCTGCAGGAGAAAATGCTTTAGAGTCATAAATTTTGTTTAAGAATTATAGCCAAGAAGTTCCATAATATACTCTTTTTTTTCTTTTAATCTCTTCAATTCATCCTTATATTCTTTAAATTCCTGTTTGAATATTTTCAGGTCAATTTCTTTTTCCAGGGCATTTTTTATTTTTCCTTCCAGAATGTCAGGTCTCAGGGCATCCAGTTCAACTGCCACTTCCCCGTATGCTTCTATATGTTTTTTTGCTCTTGTATCTGTTTTTTTTAATGCATCCGGATTATGGGGGAGTCTGTATTTAACTATATCATTTTTAAGAAGGGCAATTCTTTTGAATTTTATGCCTTTTACGCCCAGTTCGTCTTCAAGGGTTATTTTCATTGCTTTTAGCATTTCCACTCCCGACGGGTCAAAATCCCCGAAATATAACATTAAAGGCTCTTTTCCTTTGAGTCTTTTAAGTCTTCCTTTAAATTCATTTAAGAAACTTACAGAACTGAACCCTCTGCATACAACAACAGGAACGGTATAATCGCCGGCTACCCTTGTGAAAATAGTACTGAGAGCGTCTTTTTCTATCCATATTTCGAGATATTTTTGCTGGCTCTGAAGAAGATCCCTTCTGTAGCCTTTAAGAAAGGATCTCAATGAAGCCTCTATGAAATTATCGGAATTATGCCATCCTGATAGATCATGATAGGCCCTTACCCTGTCTTCTATGTCATTCCACGATATATAACCGTCAATTCTGGCCCATTTTAAAAGGGCTGAAAGCATATTGTACTGGCTTACTTTATTTTCTATAAGACCTTTTCCTACAAGCTGATAGTAAACCTGTCTTAGGGTAAGAGGTTTGTAAGCAGAAAGTTCTTCCAGAATTTCAAGAACCCATTTCAATTTGATTATCTGATAATCTGTCCATTTCCATTTCCTTCTCATGTGCCACCTCGTTTCATTGCATTATAGTTCACTGAATAATTTTCTGCAAATAATTTTTAGCTATCAGCAGTCAGGTTTGTGATGAAGTACATTTATAGTTAGTTTCATAACTTATTAGAAATTAAGTGCTTCGTGACGCGTAACGCGTGACGCGTGACGCGAGGATTATCTGTAATTTGTTGTGAACTACACTATAAATAATTTCTTTATAATTTTTAAAATTTTTCTCTGAAATATTGTATAATTAGATAAAATATAGTGTAATAAGTTATCGTCACGCGTCACACGTGACGGGTTTAATCCCTGCGCATCACGCATTACGCATCACGCATCACGCATTACGCGTTACGCGTCACGCGTCACGCGTCACGATATTCACAGGAGGTGCTTTTTATGAAGGAAACTATGACGGATTTCTGGTACAGAACAATGGAGGTTATTTTTAAATTGCCTGGAGCAAAGATTGACAGAGAAAAATTTCTCCGTGAAGTCCTTACGAAAGGCGGAGCCACACAGGAACAGGTGAGTAATGCCATTGAAACTACGCCGGCAAAGGCAGGCATGTCCAAACTCCTGATAGAAGATATAAGTAACAGCTGTATAAGAAGTCATAAGATTAAAGCCACTCTTACTTCTACTGCAGCAGGGCTTCCGGGAGGATTGGCCGGCATTGGAGCCATACCGGCAGATTTTATACAATTTTACTGGCATGTAATAGTTCTTATTCAGAAACTTGCCTATCTTCACGGATGGCCTGATCTTATGACACAGGAAATAGACAGGGATACTATATCCAGATTTACCATGTTTATAGGTGTCATGCTCGGTCTGGGAAGTGCCAAAAAAGGTGTGGCCCTTATGACTGAAATATATACTAAAAGCGCCCTTACCACTGCAAAAAAATTCCTGGATTCAAGTATAGCAAAGATAATAGAACAGATACTCCTTCGCCTGGGCATAAAAATAGGAAGAGAGAAAATAAGTAAAACTATAGGTATAGCCATACCGGTAATTGGCGGTGCCATTTTTGGTATTACTACCTATAACACCTTCGGTACTATGGGGGAAAATCTCAGAGAACATTTAAGTAAACTGCCATTTGCAGTTACATGTAATTGAGGACATAATGTTTAATTCTCAATAGTTAGATAAATTTTAACATTATGTTAATAAGGGTAATATTCCAAATTAATCAGTGAGGAAGCAAAGAATTCTTTGCTTCTCTTTCATTTTTATTGTTTATGGAGGCGATAATAATATATGAATCTTTATGACCTTACATGGCCTGAAGTGGAGGCATATCTGAAAAACAAGAAAAGCATAATTATCCCTGCCGGCACATGCAAGCAGCATGGCATGCATCTCCCGTTAAATACCGATACCATAGTTACAGAGTATATAGCCGGGTTTTTATCTGAAGAAACAGGCATCGTTGTAGCTCTTTATTCTGACCGACAAGAGGCATGTTTTATGATAAAAAAATCTATGTTTCCATAAAAAAATTGCTCCTTACAAAGGTTATATTTACTATTTTCTCACAGGACTGCTTTTTGCCATAGAAGGAATATAATATTCTCATATATCCGATTATTTCCTGATTGTTTCAGGACATGAATGGAAAATAGCGGCAACGGTGTTTCATATTATTTTATTTATCCCATCTAAAATTCCCTTGGCTCTTTTTTTAATTCATCTTATTTTTATTGGATTTTACAGGTTTTTAAAAAATCGTAAATACGTCAGGCTTTTGTCGTATTTACTTTTATTTATAATCATTTTTAATTTTTTCATACTTGATTACAGTTACATAGATATAAAGACAGTAAAAGATATTATAAAAAATCCTTTATTGCAATCAGACGGTTTTTATGAATTCAGTTCTTTTATTTCTCCGGAAGCAAAAGCTCTTCTTCTGGATTATTCTCCTTCCAATATTATGTTACTGGACAGGAAGAACTATATTGATTTTATTGAAAACCTTTATATTGCAGGTATTCCTAAAAATTTTATAAAAAGACTCCTTATAGACTGTAAATATGATGAGGTTATTTCTTGACAACCCCTAAGAGGATTTGACAGGTGAGAAGCGAAACTCTGGTAACAGGTAAAAGGGAAGTTATAAAACCTTCGAATTTTTTGGAGTTTGTAAGATTTTATAAACATTGTTCTTTTTATGGATAAATTTTAACATTCTGTTAACAATTAAATCTGTTATCCTCTTGTTTTTTTTTCATTATTTTTATAATATAATCATGTGTTTTAATATTTGATTAATGTATTTTTGTCAGGGAGATGAAATGTTTGAATACTATTAACACAAATACTGCCGTAAGAAGTGATATTCCTGTTGTTCCGAAGAAAAGTACTGAATTACGCGGTGATCGTTTTGAGCCCGGTACTTCCGATAAAGGTGTAAAAGATCTTCAGAAAGATTTGAAATTACTTGATCATGCGAAAAATCAGATCAAACATGAATTAGACCCTCAGAATATTGATGAAAATGAAGAAGTTATCATTTACGGTGCCATGCCGACTCCCGGGGAATTGGAAGAAGCTATGAGAATGGCTTCCTCTGCTACAGAACCGGGTAATCCGCCTGATTTTGAAGGTGTTGTAAAATTTAAGGAACTTTTTGACAGCGGTCAGGTGAAACCCGGAGATATAATACTCATTGCCAAACCATCAAGAGGTTCATTCCATCCTTTATCTACTCTTGTGCCGGGTGAATATTCTCATGTAGCAGTTTATCTCGGTAAAAACGAAAAAGGCGGCCATGAAAGTATTGATGCATGGTCGAGCCCTAAAACACCTGTAAGGGATGTTATGTGGTGGCCTGAAAGTTATAATAACTGGTGTGTCATAAGACCTCATAAGCCGGACGGAACAGAGTTGACAGACGAAGAGAGAAGCAAAGCCGTCGCTTTTGCCAGAGAAGCAGAAGGCTGTAAATATAATTATATGTGGCCAAAAAACAAGGTTAAATTGCCTGTCAACAAAGAAAAGACCAAATTTTACTGTTCTCAGCTTGCATGGGCTTCTTATAATTTTACTCTTGGCATAAATCTTGATGCAAATCCGGGATTTCATCCTAAATTTGCATGGGGTGTTGCTCCTCAGGAAATCTTTGACTCACCGAATGTTACGGTAGTTGCTAAATATAACAGGCCTAAATCGGCTGATTACGATCCTACTCCTGATAACCCGACTGAGGTTTAATATTGTAACGCGTAACACGTTACGCGTTACGCGTTACAAATATTATTTCGCAGGCGGTGGTAATGTTCTTGCCTCTATTTTTGATTGAAATGATTCTTTATGGGCACCGTCACAGAAAGGTTTGTTTTTCGATTCTCCGCACCGGCAGAGCGATATGGCTTTACGTCCTGAAAGATCGAAATCTTTCCCTGTTCCGTCTTTTATTACAAAATTCCCTGTAACCCTGTAGCCTCCGTCATTCACACAGTTAATTTCACAGCCTGCTGTTTTCCCTGAATGTTTCTTTATAGAATCTATTATTATCTTTCCGTGAAGCCTTCCGTTTTCAATAAAGATTTTGTTTGCATCTCTTCCTGCCTGAAGTGAACCGGCAATATAAATGCCCGGAATATTTGTTTCTCCCGTATCAGGATTGAAATCAGGCACAAGAGTTTCACTGTCAATATTCACCCCTGACTTCTTTATAAAATTAAAATCAGGGTGATAACCTGTGAGCAGAAGAACCGAGTCTGCAGGTATTTCTGAAATATGGCCTTTCTGAGAAACTGTAATGGATTTTTCTTTGATTTCCTGAACGGTTGTTTCGAACATGGCAGGAATTTCTTTGTTTTCTATTCTGTTCTTTATATCAGGCAATACCCAGTATTTTACTCCTTTACCGGGGCCGTCTCCTCTGTGTATGAGTGTTACATTCACTCCGTAACGATACACTTCTAAAGCTGCTTCTACGGCAGAATTATTCCCGCCTGCTATAACAACTTTATCGTGAATATATTTATGGGGATCGGAATAATAATGACTTACATGTGGCAGATCTTCTCCGGGAATTCCGAGAAGATTGGGGTTGTCATAATAACCTGTGGCAAAAATTACATTCTTGCTTTCAAAATTTTCTCTGTTCGTTTTTACCGTAAAGAAATCTTCTTTGCGATCAATATGTAAAACATCTGTATAGAGTTTTAATTCCAGCTGAAAGTATTTTGCCGTATGCCAGTAGTATTTGAGAGCATCGACTCTCTTCGGTTTTTCACCTGATATAATAAATGGAATATCACCTATTTCCATAAGGTCTGCACTTGAGAAAAAGGTCATATTCTGCGGGAAATGATAGATGGAATTTGCGATGGTTCCCCTGTCTATGACAGTGCATGAAAATCCCTGTTTTTTTGCTTCTATGGCACAGGAAAGACCTGCAGGCCCTGCTCCTATGACTGTAATATCTTTCATTGGATAAGCTCCTTTCGTTATTGAGATGATTTTACTGAGTTAAGTATATGAATATCTCGTGACGCGTAACGCGTAACGCGTGACGGGAGGAAACCCTTTATTACATGCTTATGCTCAGGTCAGTATGTCATGGCCTGCGTGACTGGATAAATTCTCATTAAATAAAAAACTATTCCTCTCTTCACCCTTCACTCTTCACCCCTCACGATTCTCATATAAACTATATATAAAATTTCTCGTAGATTAAACCTTTTCCTTTTTATAATTACTTTAAAATAAGCCTGAAGGACTATATTTTCTGTGGAAATAGGGACTAATTTGTTAAATATAAGAGAAAACCTGCTAAAAGTGAGAGAATTCACATTAAAAATACATCAAAGAGAGCTATAATAATTGAGACGTACAGGAATTTTATCCGGTTATGTTCACGTGTCACGATAAAATATCCTCGCGTCACGCGTCACGCGTCACGCGTTACGATCTTTACAGAGGGGGTAATTTTCATAATGAAAAGGTTTGCCGTTTTATTAATTCTCCTGTCACTGTTTATAAGACCGGTAAGACCGGCCTGCGCAGCTGAAACTGTAACGTTCTGGCATGCCATGGACGGGTCAAAAGGGGAGACTCTTAACAGATTGATAGATGAGTTTAATGCCACCCACGATATAAAGGTTACGGGGAAATTTGTAGGAGTCAGTGAAACCACTCAGGACAGATATAAAAACAGTTACAATGTACTCTTTAAAGAATTACTGAAAAATGTTTCAAAAGGAACACCTCCCGATATTTCACAGATATACGAGAACTGGACTTCCCAGTTTATCATGGTAAAAGCCATTGTACCTGTAGAAGATTTTATCACAACCGCTTCGGATAAACAGGAACTTTCCGACATGGTTCCTGCATTTCTGGAAGCCAATAAATATGATGGTAAACTATGGACTCTTCCCTTTAATAAAAGTATTTATGTGCTTTATTATAACAGAGATATGTTCAAGCAGGCCGGTCTTACTCCCCCGAAAAACTGGGAGGAAATGTCTGAGATAGCAAAGAAATTTTCAAAAATCGATAAAAACGGAAATATGACTCAATGGGGTCTTTCTTTCAAGCCTGATGTAGACGTATTTTCCCTTGTTTTGCTCTCCAGCGGCGAGAAGCTCTTTGATGAACAGGGCAAACCTCTCTTTAACGGAGAAGGAGCAAAGAAAACTATAAAGTATCTCAGAGATTTAATAAACAGTAAGGGGGCCATTATGTCTTTCGAACCGCAGAAGGATTTTATGGACGGAAAATGTGCCATGTTTCTGGATACAAGCTCCAGGATCAGTTCTCTTCAAGAACAGGTAAAATTCAATTTTGCCGTTTCACCATGCCCTTCCACTTCTTCAGGAAAAATTCTGCTTGCAGGGACAAATCTTGCTATGTTTTCAACATCTTCCGAAAAACAGAAAGCTTCATGGGAATTTATTAAATATCTTACAAATAAGGAAAATACTGCTAAATGGTCTATGGAAACCGGTTATTTACCTGTAAGACTCTCTGCCATTCAGAGCAGTGATTATCAGGATTTTGTCAGTAAAAATCCCTATAACTGTGTGGGTATAAATCAGCTGGCCTCAGGAGTTGTTGCCCCTAAAGTGCCTGCGTGGGAATCCATCAGAGGCATTATGGACGATACCCTCTTTGATATTATCAGTAACCATGCGGATATAAATACTTCTCTCGATAATGCCGTATCTCTCTCCAGACAGCTTCTCAGCAATCAATAATCGTCAATAGTGAGTAGTGAGTAACAATTTTTCCCTCACTACTCACCAATCACTCCTCGCTCATCAATACCCATCACCCAAATAATTTTACCTTTAATAAAGAAGGATTTATTGTCTTAAATAGTGAAATATCCTGAGTTATAAGAATTTTTATCGGGAGGCATATGACATGTTGAGACAATTTAAATACCTTGCTCCCACCTCTGAAGAAGAATTACTTAAACTTCTTGCCGCTTACGGAGAAAAAGCGAAACTTCTTGCAGGTGGAACCAATGTTTTTGTAGACATAAGAAGTGATCTGCAGAAACCTGAATATGTTGTGGATGTAAAAAAAATACCCGGTGTTAAAGAGATAACATTTATACCGGGAACAGGCCTTGTTATAGGTGCTGCCGTTACATGTAACGAACTTATTGAAAGTAACGTAATAAAAGAAAAATATCCGCTCCTTTCTGATGCAGCGAAAGAACTCGCATCATACCAGATAAGAAACAGAGCTACAGTGACAGGCAATATATGTTACGGGTCACCTGCTGCCGATATGGCACCTGCACTGCTGATACTTGACGGACGATTGAAAGTCTTAAGTATTGCCGGTGAAGAGTTAATTCCATTAAAAAATTTCTATAAAGGTGTCAGAAAGACTGCTCTTAATACGGGAGATTTTGTAAAATCCATTATAGTTCCCGAAGAATATATTTCTATGAAAGGTTTATATAAAAAATCCAAAAGGGTAAAAGGACATGATCTGACTATTGCCGGTGTCGCCATGGGGAAGATAAGAGATGTATTCAGAATTGCCATAGGTTCATGTGCGCCGACGCCTGTACTTTTAGATGAAATTCCTGTCAGTACACCCCTGTCTGAAATAATAGATCACGTAATTAAAGCCATAAAACCTATAGATGATATCAGAGGAAGCGGAGAATACAGAAAACATATGGTAGAAGTTTATGTGAAAAGGATTTATGAAGAACTCGGAGGTACGTCCAGATGAAAACCATAAAAGTTAAAGTAAATGATACATGTTATACAAAAGATGTTCCGGAACACAGAACACTCCTGGAATTTTTGAGGCACGATCTTTTTCTTACAGGCACAAAAGAAGGATGCGGAGCGGGAGAATGCGGAGCCTGCACCGTTATTCTTGACGGAAGAACCGTAAATGCCTGTCTTGTCCTTGCCGCAGAATGTGACGGCTCAGTTATAAGAACCATTGAAGGCGAATCTTCTGATGGAAAATTTTCTCCTCTTCAGGAGGCCTTTCATCATCATCATGCAGTTCAGTGCGGTTTCTGCACACCCGGTATGATAATGTCAGCCAGGGCACTTCTGGAGAGAAACCCTCACCCTTCGGAAGAAGATGTTAAAGAAGCGATTGAAGGTAATTTCTGCAGATGTACAGGTTATAAACAGATTGTGGAAGCCATAATGGAAGTTTCGGAAGGGAAAGGAGTGGAATAAAATGACAGGACAGGAATATAAATATATAGGCAAAGGGCCAGACAGGGTAGATTCTTTTGAGAAATTAACAGGTGAAGCACTCTTTGTTTCCGATATGTTTATTCAGGGCATGTTGTTTGCAAAGGTCAAACCAAGCCCCTGTGCATCGGCAAAAATAAAGAAAATAGATACTTCCAAAGCAAAAGCTTTGCCCGGGGTAAGAGCGGTTCTTACAGGTGAAGATCTTGACTACAGAGTCGGTCTTTACATTGTAGATAAATATATACTCGCAAGAGGCACTGTAAGATATCAGGGAGAAGGCTTAGCGGCAGTTGCGGCAGATACGGAAGATATAGCAAGGGAAGCCATAGATTTAATAGAAGTGGAATATGAAGAAATTGAACCGGTTCTTGACGTGAAAAGAGCCCTCCGGGAAGACAGTCCTCTTGTACATCCCGAACTGGGTAAATATAAATATATAGAAGCGGTTTTCTCTCCGAAGCCCGGAACCAATATTGTCCACAATCAGAAAATAAGAAAAGGAGATATTAATAAAGGTTTTAAAGAATCGGATTTTATAGTGGAAAGAGAATATACCAATCCTTCTGTCCAGCATGTGCCCATGGAAACACATGTATCTGTTGCAAAGTGGGAAAAGGGCGATAAAGTAACTATATGGACCAGTGCCCAGTCGCCTTTTACCGTGAGAAATCTCTTCTGTTACTCCTTCGCCCTCCCTCATAACAATGTAAGAGTCATAGTCCCTTACGTTGGCGGCGGATTCGGAGGGAAAGCAGGTATTCATTTAGAACCTCTCTGTGCATGTCTATCGAGAGAAGCAGGGGGAAGACCTGTAAAGCTTCAGGCTTCAAGAGAAGAGGAATTTAATCTGTTGCCATGCAGAAGCGGCCTTACGTATAAAATCAAGACAGGTGTAAAAAAATCAGGTAAGATTGTGGCACAGAAAATGGAAATGTTCTGGGATGCGGGAGCCTATGCGGATTATGCGGTGAATGTCACCAGAGCATCAGGTTACTCGGGAGGGGGGCCATACGAAATTCCCAATGCCTGGCTTGATGCTTTTACGGTTTATACAAATAAAGTCTTCGGCACGGCCTACAGAGGCTTCGGCCATGTAGAATTTTTCTGGGGTCTTGAAAGACACATGGATTATGTGGCAGATACAATAGGACTCGACCCTGTGGAATTTCGAAAAATCAATGTATTAAAACCGGGGGCTGTAACCCTTACAGGTGAAGTGATAACAGAACATACGGGAGATGTGAAAAAATGTATAGAAGAGGCGGCTAAAGCCATAAATTACGGCACGAAAACAGAAGAAGAACAGGAGAGGGAAAAGAAAACAGGCAAAGTCATCGGTAAAGCAGTATGTGCTCTCCATAAAGCTCCTGCCATGCCTCCCTATACGGGAACAGTAGTAATTCTTAAAATGAATGAAGACGGCAGTGTCATAGCAAATCTTTCCCTTGTGGATTACGGCGCAGGAACCTATACGTCCATAGCCCAGATGATTGCGGAAGAATTATCTCTTCCCATTGAAAAGGTGAAAATTGCCTTTGAATGTGATACGGACAGAGATCCCTATGACTGGCAGACAGTGGCGTCAAAAGGTCTTTTTCTGAGCGGTAATGCCGCAATACTTGCGGCAAGGGATATGGTAGATAAAATGTATGATGTGGCTTCCCAGGTGCTGAGGGCAAGCAAATATGATCTCAGACATAAAGACGGTAAGGTTTATGTTGTCCACAGGGAAAATGAATTTGTGACATATGAGCAGATGGCTATAGGTTATGCCTATCCTGACGGTAAAGGTATAGGAGGCCCGATTGTAGGAGTAGGAAGATATGTGGCACAGGGGCTTACCAATTTGGATAAGGAAACTGGCCAGGGAAATCCTGCTCTTGACTGGACTTACGGCGCTCACGGTATTGTTCTGGAAATAGATAAAGAAACGGGAGAATTTGATGTTATAAAGATTGCTTCTTCTTTCGATGTAGGTAAGGTGATAAATGAAAAGGCGGTAAGAGGCCAGTGTATAGGAGGCATGCTTCAGGGACTGGGAACTGCCATATGTGAAGGTTATATTTATGATAAAAAAGGAAAACTCTTAAATAATTCCTTTACAGACAATAAAATACCTACAGTGAGAGATATGCCTGAAGAAATAATTGTCATACCGGTGGAGACTCCGCAGCTGGACGGCCCCTTCGGCGCAAGAGGTGTGGGAGAACACCCCATGATAAGTGTTGCTCCTGCAGTCGGGAATGCCCTTAAGAATGCCCTGGGGATTCAGCTTACCCATATGCCTATCAGAGCTGAAGACGTATGGAGAGCACTCAGGGAAAAAAAATAATCTTTGCAGTGAACAGGCATTGCCTGTTCACTGCATTACAGTGAATAAATATTCTGCAGATATGAGATTATTATGCCAGTGTTCTATTATGAAATTTCCTGTATAATTTTTTTCTTCCAGACACCGGAGCACGCCATGAAAATTTATATTTCCTTCTCCCATTGTCATATGGTTGTCTCTTTCCCCGACGTTATCATGAAGATGAATATTTAATATTTTTATGTATTCAGGCAGAGATTTCAGATAATTTACAGGGTTACCGTATATATTTGCATGACCTGCATCATAGGTCAGTCCTGTATTAGAATAATCGGGAAAATAGCTTAATATATTGATTATATCGGATGGAGAGTGAAATGTTTCACTTTCTTTGTAATTTTCCAGTCCTATAAATATTCCTTTTTCTTTTGCGAGAGAGAATATGTTTTTATATATATTCATATCTTTTTTTTGAGGGTGAATTGTAAGAATTTTACTTCCTGTTTCTATAGTAAAAATAAGAGTTTCTCTTAAAATTTCTTCCCATGGTTCTATCCTTTCTATGGGGGCATGAACCTGTAAAAAAAGATTATGTTTTTGAGATGTTTTTTTTATATGTTCTCTTAAATTTCTTTTAATATCCCATGGCCAGAAACCATCAAAAAGTATTTCAAATACTTTAAAGTCATGATTTATTGAGAAATTTATTTCTTCTTCAAGTAAAAGATTGTTGTGTTTACAGCTCTGCAGTCCTGTTCTGTTTTTTATGTTCTTCATCATTATTTGCCGTAAGCCCCCTCTTTTGTTTTGATAAACCGGTTGAACAATAATTCTTTTCATATTCTTTTTTCCCTTTATTCCTTTTATAAAGTGATTATTTTGGAAGAAAATTAACTGAAAATATAATCAATGATACAGGAGAAAAAAAAATATATATAGAATTATCTTTGTAAATAGTATGTGTTATAAGACAGGCAATATTATCCCGGAGAAATAATATTTATAAGGAGTGTTAATTATGAAAAAGATTCTTATTATAACCGGTCTTGTTCTGGTTCTGGGAGCAGCAGGAGGACTTCTTTATTTCTGGCATTATACTTCTACGCCACAGTATTCTGTCATAACGATTTTGAGGAGTATAAAAAGTCATGACTGGGAGAAATTTCAAAAATATGTCGATACCGACTCTCTCTGTGAAAGTCTTATAGATGACGTGTCCGAATTTTTTACAGAAAAACTTGAAAAATCCGGGTCAGGTGGGATTTTTGGAAAAATTCTGAATAAAGGCCTTGGAGAAGCTTTAAAGCCGAAAATTAAAGAAAAATTTAAAGAAGGATTACAGCAATTTGTAGAATCGTCTGACAGAGAAAATGAAAGAAGTGGAGAACTCAGAAAAAAGCTCCTTATGAATTCATCCATAACATGTCTGGAAAATGAAGGAAAGATTGCAGTCGTGGCACTCAATATAGATGACGGAAGTAAAGAAGTTACAGTAAAATTGAAAATGAGAAAGTATGAAAACCACTGGCAGCTTATTGAGATTTTAAATCCGGGAGATATAGTGAAAGACGTGATTAAGAAGTGAGTAGTGAGTAGTGAGTAGTGAAAAGTAGGGTTGAACCACTGTGTTCGCCCTGTAACCGGTGAAAACACGCATCACGAACCACCCGTCACGCGTCACGCGTTACGCGTCACGATTCTAAAGACTGGAGATATTACAAATGGAAACTCTCATATATTTAGATTATAATGCTACAACACCTCATGACACCGAGGTTATTTCTGCTATGAAACCATACCTGGAAGAATACTTCGGCAACCCTTCCAGTTCCCATGTTTATGGACTTAAGACCAGAGATGCAGTGGAACAGGCAAGATGTCAGGTTGCGTCTTTCCTGAACTGCAGCCCTTCCGAGATTGTCTTTACAAGCGGAGGAACTGAATCTAATAATTATGCCATAAAAGGTATTGCTTTTGCTCACAGGCATAAAGGAAATCATATAATTACTACAGTAATAGAACATCCTGCAGTCCTTGAAGTATGCAGATTCCTTGAAAAACACGGGTTTTTTGTTACTTATCTGCCTGTTGACGAATATGGCCTCGTAAGTCCTCTGGAACTTGAAAAAGCTGTAACAGATAAAACAATTCTTGTTACTGTTATGCATGCCAGTAATGAAGTAGGAACAGTTCAGCCAGTTGAAGAAATTTCTGCTATTGCAAAAAAGAAAGGCATTGTATTTCATACAGATGCCGCCCAGTCTGCAGGGAAAATTTCTATCGATGTAAAAGAACTCGGCGTAGAGCTTTTATCTATAGCAGGACATAAATTATATGCCCCTAAAGGTATCGGAGTTCTTTATATAAAAGACGGTATTAAACCTGAAAAATTTATCCATGGTGCAGGCCATGAAGGAGGAAGAAGGGCGGGGACGGAAAATGTCCTTGAAATAGTCGGTCTGGGGAAAGCCTGTGAAATTGCCGGAAGAGATCTCAGAAAAAACAGTGAACATATGAAGAACATGAGAGACAGACTTCATAATGGTTTAGAACAAAGAATTGAAAATATAAAACTTAACGGCCATCGTGAAAAAAGACTTCCCAATACATTGAGCCTGAGTTTTAGATACATAAATTCATCAGAACTTATTCAGAACCTGAATGATAAACTGGCAGTTTCGGCAGGTGCTGCATGCCACACAGGAAAAATTTCTTATGTTCTGGAAGCAATGAATATTCCTCCTGAATGGTCCCGGGGAACTGTAAGGTTTTCTACCGGAAAAATGACTGAAGAAATTGATATCGACAGAGCAGTATATATGATTTCTTCAATTATCATAAGTTAGATTTCTATTCTATTACATAAAGAAAATAATCTCTTTATTTTACTTCTATATAATTACAGATGTAATCAACCAGTATATCTCCTCTTGCCATAAGTCTTTTTGTCTGTATTTTTGCAAGATTGAAACTCAGTTCGGCATGTTGGGACAGCATATGTAAGAAATTTTCTTTGGAAATCATATATAATTCTGCGCTATCAGAAGATACTATGGCAGAAAGGGTTCTTTGTGTATCCAGAACAATACCTGTTTCTCCGAATAGATCTCCCTTGCCGAGATTGGCAATCTCAATCTTTTCTTTTTTCCCCATCTGAATCTCTTTATAAAGTGTTACTCTTCCGGATTTTATTATATAAAGTTCTTCCGCTCTGTCTCCTTCTTTAAAGAGAACTTTTCCGTTTTTAAATTTCTTTAATTTTATTTTCTGATCCAGCTTTTCTATCTGCTGTATATCAAATACGCTGAAGAGGGGGATTAATTTTATAATTTCTGCTTTTGTTCTTTTCTGTTCCAGTTCTTCTTTTGTCTCCAGGTCTTCTATGGGAGACGAATCCGTATAGGAGTGTACTATAGAGTATATATCATTGAAGACCTTGTGACCTATCATATAGCCTTTAAAAAGCCTTTCAGGTTCTTTGTTTACCGTATTTTTCTTTACATCCATTTTATTTACCTCTTTCTATATTATATTGATGAGATAAGCATAAATAATATATATGGTCTCGTGACGCGTAACGCGTAACCCGTGACGGGAGGAAAACGTTTATCACATGCTTATACTCAGGTCAGCAATTTACATTGTTTCTTGATACCTGAACCAGTAGCAATTTACCAATTTTTAAAAAAACTATTTCCCTTCACTCTTGAGCATACATAAAGGATCTTCTGCCATATAATCGCCGGCCATGGCAAAAGCAAGTGCCCTGCATCCGGTACAATCCTTTATTTTACATCCAAGGCATTTACCCTTTAAATTTTTTCTATCTCTCAATTTTTTTAATACCTGGGAGTTATTCCATATATCATGGAGAGATTCTTTCAGTAAATTCCCGATTTTAAGGGGAAATCTCCTGCATGGAAAAACACTTCCGTCAGGCATGACTGCAATGCCGTCTGTTCCTACAATGCATGGAGAACCATATAGCTCAAATGCTCCATTCTCTTTTGTAACTCTGAAACCTTTATATGGTATAAGAGGATAGATATCCTCTTCAATGCCTGTTTTATTTAATAAAATTTTTATTGTTTTTATCCAGTTTTCTAAAGATACTACCTGGCTGATTATTTTCCTGCCCTCTCCCCAGGGAATAAATCTTTCCACAATGAAATGTTTTATCTTATACTCTTCTATAAAATGAAACAGTTTTTCCACTTCCGAGACATTCTGCTCCATAATGGTAAACATAAGAGTTTTTTCGAAATTTTTTTCTTTCAATAAATTTATTGTTTTAATAAATTTCTCAAAATTTCCTTTACCTCGGAATTTTTCGAAAGTCTCTTTCTCAAAAGCTTCTGCTGAAATTTTTAATTTTGTATCGGGAAAATCTTTGAGAAAATTCAGAATTTCTTCATCCAGAAATAAGCCGTTTGTGATAATCCCCAGTTCTTTTACACAGAGATTTTTATAAAGATAACTGAAAAGTTCTTTCCAATCTTTATAGAGAAATGGTTCTCCTCCTGTTATATCTATTACCAGGTCTTTATTTTCTTCCTGCAGAAAGTTACTTATATTCAGGAACATTGCTTTCAAATCTTCCGGAGAACGGTCCTGATTTTTAGAAAAGTCGTCGTGATAACAGTGAATACATCTCAGATTACAGAGATTTGTAATGTGCCATTGAATGTGAAATGTGTCTTTCATAATGGAAGGCATTATAACAGGCTCTTCCCTGTAAGTCAGTTTAATATCTTACAAACAGGGATTTTTGAGATTTTTTGGATGACGGGATTTAGACGAAAAGATTTATGCTATAATCTATAGAAAAAAATCACGAAAGGAATTTAATTATGATTATAGATAAGAATAGATTACACTTTGATGGTGACTCGGGACAGTGGTATGATGATATGGATAATGAGAGTGCTTTAGATGTGCCTGTTACCATAAAAGGCATATGGAGATATGACGAGGAAAGGAAAGTATATTATATTCAGACCAGAGGGAAACAGAAGATATTTTTAGAAGTGAAAAAAGAAAAGATAATGTCTCCTGTCTGGAAAGAGAAAAAGTCATAAGGTTTATACGACGCGTCACGCGTCACGCGTCACGCGTCACGGTTTTCACACCAGATTATCTATGGCTTCCCTGAATTTCTTTACAGCTTCATAGATTGTGTTCGCTTCTTTACCGGTAACTATGGCACCGATCATAATGCACTTTACCCCTGCCTGTTTTAGATATTTTATCTCTTCCGGTTTTATGGCAAGCTGTGTTGGAATTACTACAGGAATCCTGGCTTCTTCGCAGATCCATTGATAGAGAAGAAGATCGCTCAATCTGAGTTCCCGTCCATAATTTTCCGGTGCCATAACAGAAGCTTCTACTATGTCTGCTCCCCAGTTCTTCAGATATGGCAGCAGTTTTAGATCGGAATTATAACCCGGAGCATACATTCTTGCCATTTTCTTCGGAAGTTCTAACATAGAGGCAGGTATATTTTCTATATAGGTATCAAAAAAATCTATACCCATATCATAAAGTTCCATCATTTCTTCTTTTGTGGCCACTTTACCGGCACCGGGTACTATACCTGCAGGTATTTTTACTGTATCCAGAATGGATTTAATAGCATTTTTTTCCTCTTCAAAAGGGCCGAAATATGTTCCGCTTGCCCTGTGCTCTACATTTATGTGTATTTTTATCGCATCTGCCCCTGCCTCTTCTGCTGTTTTTGCGAGGTCTTTATCATTTTTCGGCAGACTCATTATAAGGGAAAAAGGTTTTGTCTTTATTATGTCAAGAAATTTGCTCATGATTTTTTTCCTTTCTATTAAATCTATATTTTTGCAGATTTCTTAAAAACAGTTGTAAATTTTAAATTTGAGGCTACTTGGTACCGTAACAGGTAAATTCGTAACCATTTATAAATTATTTAGTGAGCAGTGAGTGGTGAGTAGTGAGTGGGTTTTAACTCACTATTCACTACTCACTATTTATAGTTTTAAAAAAGTGCAGAAATTAAAGACGTTGAAATCTTTCTATTCGATAAGATTTACATGAAAATTAATTTTTCTGAGTAAATATGATATTTCTTTAAAATGGTCTTTTGTTCCGGGTTTTACCATTTCCAGGACAAATGCGCGGACACCATTTTTTATTACAGGTTTTCTTACGGTAAAAGGGACAGAGAATATTTCTTCAAGTTTTTCTTTAAGCTTCCAGTCCCTGGTTTTTATATAGGTATTCTGTCCGTCAAACTCTATTATGGCAGTTGGTTTTTCCTCTACAATTTTCTCTTTTGTATTGGTTTTAAAGTTTTTCAGTATTATTTTCACAAATCGGACCTCTGGATAACGAATTCAGTCTTAATGTTTAACCCTGTACTAACTCTGTACCAGATAATCAATATATTGATACATACTTAAATCGCTGTAATATAAATCATCTTTTGTAGATATCTTACCTTCAAAGACCTTCTGCGCCATATCTATACGAAAGGATTCATCTTTCCCCTGAAGAAAAGTTTCCAGTGTTTGAGCGAAATATTCTACAGGGCTGTGGGATGCTATACCTTCCATAAATTGATGTCCTTCTTCTCCCCGTCTGCATGCATGGTAATTATTCAATACAAACGGTGATTTAAGGGATGCAAAACTGTCTCCTCCTGTGGCATGATCAAAAGCCAGAGCCATAAGATAGACAGGTGTATTGAAACGATATAGATTTTCAAAATTTTCAAAGAGCCATTCTTCACCGAGAAAACAGATTCTCAGCTGCTCCGAATAACCTGCCCTCAAATCTCCTGTATCTTCAGCGTTTTTCACTATATGGGAGAGTTTTTCTCCTGCTTTCAGAACAACTATTTTAACATCAAAGGCAAGGCACGTATCAAGTATTTTGTCTCCAAGCTGGTATAGACGTTCAATAAGACGTCCCGCTATATCGGGAGAAGCACAGTGTACTATCATATTTACTATTCTCTGGCGGTTATTCTGTTCTTTCATATATGCCGGAGATGCTTTTATTTCCTCGGAAACCTGTTTTTGCTCTATATCTTGCAGTTTATAAAGAGCAGGCATGTCACAGAATGTATCTGATGAACTATCTCCTGTTTCTACAATATCAGGAGATGGTTCGTCAGGTATATCCATAGTAAGTCCTGAAGATTGTATCTTAATCTGAGGAAGAACTACATCTTCTCTTTCTTCTTTTTCTTCTTTTTTTTCTTCATCTTCCGATTTATAAGCATCTTTCAGCCTGTGTTCCGGATCTTTATATGTTAAATCTTTTTCTTCTTTTTTCCCTGTGACTTTTTCTTCTGAAGAACCATCTTTTATGTCTTCTTCAGAAGATTCTTCCTCTGTATCATTATGTATTTTTTTCTTTTCTTCCTTTTTTTCTTCAATCAGTTCATCTTCTGTGTGATGGGCTTTCATCTGATAGATTTTATCTCTTTTGAAGAAATCCAGGCTTTTGTTAAGTTCCTGTGTGTCTTCATCATTGTCCTTTTCAGAAGAAAATGATTCTCCCCACGTTGAACCGCCACTTCCTCTCATATCCCCCATGTTGGACGTATCGTCCTGATTGCCTACTTCTCCGGCATTTATTCCCACACCTTTCGATGTGGCCGAACCTGTTGCAACGGTTTTTTTATCGGTATCTTTATCGTCTTTTCTCTGTGCTTTCTGAAGGGAAGTATTGGATTTAACAGAATTATCAAGCATATCCTGCATGGTAGAAGAAGCGGCACGGCTTATTCTTATCGCACTGGCAATATCCATACATATACCCCCTTAACTGATCTGATGAGCTTAAGCATTTAATAAAGGTTTTCCTCCCGTCACGGGTTACACGAGCGTATATATATTATTAATGCTTACCTCAGTAATTTTTAGCTGACTCAACTGATTATATCATTTAAAAAGGTTTTTTACAATATTTTAAAAGGAATCGTCACTATTTATAACGAATTTAATCAGGCTGTCAGCTGAGAACTAACAGTTTAATATTTTACAGGAGAGGTGTGTGTTTAACGTGCTGGCTTCAAGGATTTTAATCTTCATTATATTATGTTCCTTTTTATGTGTATCTATTTCTCACTCAAAGGAGACTTCCGATTATTTAAAAGGTATGAATTTTTATAAAAAAGGTAAATACGAAGAAGCTGTTAAATCTTTTCTCTCAGCTTTGAAAAAAGAACCTGATAATGCTGAAATATATAATTACCTTGGCAGAGCCTATTATAGTCTCGAAAATTATCAGGAATCCATTTCTGCTTATAAAAAAGCAATAGAATTTAATCCTGTAAATGGTTCCTATCATTATAACCTGGGTATTGCCTATGAAAAAACAGGGGCTCTTGAACTCGCAAAAACCTCCTATGAGGAAGCCATTACACTTAATTCAGCAGATTCTGATTTTCATAATCGCCTTGGAGGTGTTTATTACCGTCTGAAAGAATGGCAAAAGGCTCTGGATGAATACACCATGGCTATAAGTTATTCAGGGAAAAGTCCAAAACCTTATTTTTATTATAATCAGGGTAGAACCTTTGATAAACTGGATTACACTGATAAAGCTATAGAAGCTTATTCAAAAGCACTCGGTCTGAAAAAAAACGATTCTGATTTTTACTACTACAGAGGCATGGCTTATCTAAAAAAATCCAATCATAAAAAGGCTAAAGAGGATATAGAAACAGCTATTAAATTGGAAAAAGGTAATTTCCTTTTTTATACTGGTCTGGCACAGGTTTATCAGGCTATGGGAGAAAAAGACATGTCCAGAAAGAACTTCAAAAAATCAATAGAACTGGCTCCGAAAGAGGGAGGACCTCATTATCATTTCGGTAATTTCTATAAAGACATAAAGCTTTATAATGAAGCTATAGCAGAATATCAGAAAGCCATTGCTCTTGATCCTGATGATGGTTCTTATTATTATGCTCTCGGTGACGTTCTCAGTCTTATAAATCAGATGGATAAAGCCATTGTTGCCTATAAAGAAGCTGTAATTAAAGATCCAAAAAACCCTGTTTATTTGAATAAACTCGGAAGTATTTATTATAAAATAGAGGACTGGCAGAATGCTATAGAAACTTATAGAAATGCCATAAAATATTATCCTGAAGATGCCTATCTTCATTATAACCTTGGCAGAACGTATCAGGAAAACGGTCAGACTGAAAGAGCTATTGATCAGTACAGAGAAGCTATTTCGATTAATGGAAAAAATGCAGACTTTTATAATTATCTCGGTATTTCTTTATATGAAAAACGTGATTATAAAGAAGCGATAGAGAATTTTAATAAAGCTATAAAACTTGAACCTGACAGTGCTATTTTCTATTATAACCTTGGAAATGCCATTTATTTTTCCGGCGATTTTAAAAACAGTATTGACCCTTATAAAAAGGCAGTTTCTCTTTCGCCAAATGATTTTTCTTTTCACAGTCACCTTGGTGTTGCATATATAAAAATCGGTCTTATAGAAGAAGGTTTAATGGCTCTGGAGAATGCCCGTAAAGTGGCAACCAGTGATAAGCAGATTGAAGATATAAATAATATTATAGCTAAAGTAAAGGGTGACCGCCAGGGGCCGTCTCCATCTGTTACTCCCGGACCGGCCTTTAATAAAACACCTGTTCCTGACGTTCAGGCTCTTTCAGATGAAGATAAAATGTCTATTACACAGAGTTTTAATAATGCAGAAGAATTTGAAAAAAATAAAAAATGGGATATGGCTATATTTCAATATAAGAAAATATTAAAGCTCGATAAAGATAATATCCTAGCCTATCACAGGATGGCTATAGATTATTACCGTCAGAAAAAATATGATGATGCAATAAAAAATTTTAATAAAGTCATAGAACTTGACAGTAAAGGTAAAGCTGCCAGTGCTGCTCATTACAGTCTTGCCAATATTTATCTGTTAATGGGAAATAAAGATAATGCCATTAAAGAATTTGAGCTTTATCTTCAGGTCAATCCCGATGCAGATGATGCAGATGAAGTTCGTGCTAAAATAAAGGAGTTGAAAAAGTGAGTGAGTAGTGAGTGGTGAGTGGTGAAAATAACACCTATTACGCATTACGAACCACCCGTTACGCGTTACGCGTCACGATTATTAATGAAACAACATTTATATGTTTTCTTACTCTTTTTAATAATTGCCTCTATTGTATCCATCTGGATAGCCTCAGAGAGAATGACTGTTGAGCGAAATTTGAATACTGTCAATCTGGTTATGGATTATGATGACTGGAAGAAATTCTGTCTTCAGAATGGCTATAATCTGGAAGATACCCTTGATCTACTGAAAACAAAGGGTATTTCTTCCTTCGGTATTTATGAGGATACGCCGAAGAGACTGCAAGAAAGAGGAGAAATAACAGTTTATTCAGGCTGTGATATATTAAATACTTATAGATTGTCTGGTACATCCAATCAGATTCTTGAAAAACTTGCAGGAGAAAAGAAAGTCTGTCCTGATAATATTTATATTTTATTTCCTGATAATTCACCTTATGTAGATAAATTACATAAATATTTTTTAAGATTTTTCGGCAATGATAGAGTTATTCTTCATAATTTACCGGCATCTTCTTCTGTCCTTGAGATTCAGGGAACCTATTCCGACGTGGTAAATCTTGGTATCGGTCTTCCTGAAAATATTGTTAATAAACTTTCCTCTAAAGGTTTCTATATAGTGGCAAGAATGGAAAACAGAATTCTTAAAGAAGAGGATCTCAATTTCATATTTCAGAATATTCCATCGTGCTGTACGACCCTTGTATTTTCAGGTATGAACAATGAAGTACTCGGTTATCCTGATTTACTTGAACAGACTGCTTCCGTTATGGAACAGAAAAATCTTTATTTTGGTTTTATAGAAGTAGCAGATCTTGAAAATCTCCAGAAAGGAGCCATAACTGTTGCAGGGCATAATATTACCGGAGTTGTAAGGGTGATTTCCATGTCTTCAGCCTATCAGGATAAATTGAAATTAGAGCAGATAATAGATATGTGGAGTCTTGCCGTGACAGAAAGAAATATGAGGCTCCTTTATCTGAGGCCACTGAATAAAGCTGTTGAAAAAATGACACCTCTTGAAAGTAATCTCTATTATCTGCAACTATGTAAGGAGACCATATTAGCTGCCGGGTTTAAAACAGGAGGTACTGAAGGTATGAATTATTTCAATCCTCCTCTTATCTTGAAATTTTTTTCAGGCCTTGGAGCCATAGGTGCAGGTATTTTAATTCTTGCCCGTATTTTTCAGCTGCCTTTTAAATATTCACTTCTTACAGCTTCAGTATGTACTTTAGCTTTACTGGCAGGACTGGTTCTTGCTGGAAATTTTATGTCAAAGATATGTGCGCTTATGGCCGGTATTATTTTTCCTCTTTTTGCCATAATATTTGGTTTCCCCGGCCTTTTTTCAACTGTTAAAACTGCGGGAAAAAATCATGTGCTTTTTGCTCTGAAAACAGTCTGGATTGTTACCTTTATTACTATTACAGGTTCTATTATTACAATGAGCATGGTATCCAATACAAAGTTTTTTCTTACTGTAGAGCGTTTTAAAGGTGTAAAATTTATTATGACTGTTCCCATATTGTTAATAATTATTTTTTATATATATTCCCTTATTGAAGGAAATAAATGGCAGAATTTTTTTAAAAAAATCGGAACTTTTTTAGAGAAACCTGTTTATTTATGGCATATATGTGTTGTTTTTATTGTAGTTCTGGGAGGAGCTTTTTACCTGCTCCGTACAGGTAATACTACAGTCATTCCTGTATCTGATTTTGAAAGATATGTTCGTTCTTTACTCGATACACTGTTAATAGTGAGGCCAAGATTTAAGGATTTTCTTATAGGTGAACCTGCACTGTTTTTGACTGCCTATTTGTGGAGTAAAGGCCGTTATAGCTATTTATGGATTTTTCTGGCTCTGGCCTGCCTGGGACAGGCCAATATTATGGATACTTTTGCCCATCTTCACACACCTCTTCTGGTATCGCTGCTCCGGGTCTTTCATGGTCTGTGGATAGGTTCCATTACAGGATTTTTCGTTATATTACTTTATAATATATGTTTTCGAGGAGTTACTGGAGATGAAAAAAAATGATATTCTCCTGTCAGGTTATTACGGTTTCAAAAATACAGGAGATGAAGCCATTCTGGCTTCTATCCTTGATGCTTTGAAAAATGTTGAACCGGAATTGAAGGTTAAGATATTATCTGTTAATCCGTCTTTTACGGAGAAAGAACATAATACACCTTCAGTACACCGTTATAGAAGTGAAATGTTTTATGCCCTCCTGGAAAGCAGAATGCTCATAAGTGGCGGAGGCGGTTTGTTGCAGGATAGTACAAGCATAAGGAGTCCTCTTTATTATCTTGCCATGGTACTACTTGCAAAGTTAACAGGTAAAAAAGTTATGTTTTATGCACAGGGTATTGGCCCTTTAAAAACTTTTACAGGAAGAACTCTTACTTCTTATATAGCAAATATGGTTGATTTTATAACCGTAAGGGATGCAAAATCTGCACAGATACTTAAAGAACTCGGTGTGTGCAAACCACCTGTTGAGATTACGACAGATCCTGTATTTGCTATGACCCCTGCCTGTGAACCTGATATTCTGGATGCTTTTGCTGCAGAAAAAATACCTTTTGAAGGTAACAGGTGGATTGGACTTTCTGTAAGAGACTGGAACAGTTCTGTTGATTATTTGAATATCATTTCCCGTGCTGTTGATAAACTGTCTGAAAAATTTTCCTGTAAAATTCTTCTTATACCCATGCATTATCCTGACGATCTGATTGTTTCCAGAAGAATAAAAAATACTATAAAAAATTCCGTTTATATTGTTTCAGGCGAATATTCTCCCAGAGTTCTTATGGGAATGCTCGGGAAGATGAATATCCTTATTGCCATGAGGCTTCATGCAGTTATTATGTCTTCTGTTCTGGCTGTTCCCTCGGTACCTTTAGCATATGATCCGAAAATAGCAAATATATCGGAACAGCTTGGTTTGAAATATCTGTCTCTTGAGGAAATAAATGAAGATAATTTATATGATATGGCCCGAAATCTGTTAGGAAACCATGAAAAAATTTCCTCACTCCTTACAGAAAAAACAGAAATTCTTAAAATTAAGGCTCTGCGTAATGCAGAGATTGTAAAGGAAATTTTAAGAAAATAGTAATACTTTAATCGTGATACGTAACGCGTAACGCGTGACGGGTAGTTCGTGATGCGTGATGCGTGTTTTACCGGTACCGGGCGATCACAGGGGGGCGCTCCTACGGTTCACTACTCACTACTCACTACTAAAAAACTCTTGTTAAGGTTTTATCAACATGTTATAATAAAACTTTATAACCTGGACATTAATTTTTTATAGGTGTATACTTTATGGAAGAAAGTAACTATGATTACAGTTCTCTCAAAAAAGCTATAGAATTGAAGTTAAGAAAAGCCCTTGATGCCAAAAAAATATAGAAACTTCTAAACCTGGTGAGACAATTCCTCATAAATTACAACCTAAAATAGGTTTTCTGGATAGTAAAACCGGTAATCTTCCATCTACATTGAGTAAGACAGTTGATTTAAGCAGTGGTGCACTTTCCGGAAACAAAATGGAACAGGTTAACTGGTTCGATGTTTTGAAAAAGTCTGTCCTTTATGAAGAAAGGAAAGAAGCTATCAGAGGGATAAGTAAATTGAACAGCCCTGCTGTTGTTAATACATTGCTCCATGTAATGTTGAACGATGAAAATAAAGATTTAAGACTTGAGGCAGTAGAAGCACTTGTAAAGTTAAAAGATAAGAAGGTTTTAGACGGTTTACTGAAAGGTATGAAAACTGAGAAAGATTATGAAGTCCGAAAACGTATAGCCTGGGCCTACAGTCAGATTAAATATAAGTGAGAAGTGAAGAGTGAAAAGTGATTAGTGAATATTGAGTAAAAGATTGTCTTCAATACTCACTTACTGACTTGAGCGTAAGCATGTAATAAAAGGTTTCTTCCTGTCACGCGTTACGCGTTACGCATCACGAGAGCATATATGTGTTATTTATTCTCACCTCAGTAAATTATCATAATAATTAAAAAATTTTAATTTATTTTTAATTTATTTTTAATCTCTAACGTATAAAATCTTGTAAGCTTTGAAAAATTGGATTATAATATATTTTTTTCAGTTGAGAACTGAAAGCTGAAAGCTGAAAGCTGAAAGCTATATAAGAAAGGAGGTCTTACTGGTTATTACCAGAGAAAAAGATGATAGAAGTTGAAAATTTAACAAAAAGGTACGGTGATTTTTTAGCAGTCGATAGGTTGACTTTTTCTGTAGATAAAGGAGAAATACTTGGTTTTCTTGGATTAAATGCTGCAGGTAAAACTACTACTATGAGAATGTTAACCTGTTATTTCCCTCCCACAGAGGGCAGTGCAAAGGTATGCGGTCACGATGTATTTGACGAATCGATCAGGGTAAGAGAAAAGGTTGGCTATATGCCTGAAAGAGTTCCTCTTTACAACAATATGACAGTAGGTGATTATCTGGATTTTGTTGCAGACATAAAAAGACTGGATTTTCGTAAAAAATCTGAAAGACTTGATTATGTATTCAGCAGATGCGGACTCGAAGATGCAAAGGATAAATTAATAAGAAAACTTTCCAAAGGATACAGGCAGAGAGTGGGACTTGCCCAGGCTCTTATCCATGATCCTCAGGTGCTTATCCTTGACGAACCCACATCAGGACTTGACCCCAGGCAGATCAGAGAGGTGAGAGATTTAATAAAGAGTTTTAAAGGTGAAAGAACTATTATATTGAGTACTCATATCTTATCAGAAGTAAGTCAGGTATGTTCCCGGGTAATCATAATAAATCAGGGAAAACTTGTTGCCATCGATACTCCGGAAAATCTGAGTGAACGTTTTGATAAAATGAGAGGTTACAGGGAAATTTCCCTCAAAATACGGGAATCTAATAAAGATGAAGTAGTAAAAACCCTCAGAGGTGTAAAAGGTGTTCATGAGGTTATTATGGGAAAAACAGATAGAGACACAGGAGAATATACATTGAAAACAGAGGTTAAAGATGAAATCCCCGAATCTGTTTCGTCACTCGTGATAGAAAAGAAATGGGGACTCATATCTATACATCCTGAACATATGAATCTTGAAGATGTGTTCCTGAAACTTACCCTCGACGATAGTAATAAACAGAAGGAAGGTGTGGCAAATTGAGAGTTGTCCTTGCTATTATAAAAAAAGAATTGAAGGCTTATTTTGCTTCTCCCATAGCCTATGCAGTTATGGCAGTTTTTCTATTTATAATAGGTTTTTATTTCTTTGCATTGATACAGAGATTTTCTGAAATGACCTGGGCTATGAGAGCACAGCAACAGTATCAGTTTGGAATGCAGAATTTGAACATAAATGAAGAGGTTGTAAGACCTTTTTTCAGTATTATTCTTACTATTTCATTGTTTATTATGCCTATATTGACAATGAGGCTTTTCTCGGAAGAGATGGAAACAGGTACTCTGGAACTACTGTTTACTTCACCTGTTACGGAAATACAGCTCATATGTGGTAAATATCTTTCATCTGTTATTTTCTATTTTATGATGGTATTGTTTACAGTGCCCCATATGCTTATCCTGTTTAAACTGAGTAAACCTGATACAGGGACAGTTCTATCAGGCTATGCGGGGCTTATCCTTGTGGGGCTTACTTTTCTTGCTATAGGCCTTTTTCTTTCTTCTCTGACGAAAAATCAGATTGTAGCAGCAATTTTAAGTTTCGGTGTTTTATTAATTTTAGGCATAGTGTCATGGGCGTCTAATTTTTCAGATCCCACTACAGGAAAAATATTGAGTTATTTATCCATATTCGGTCATTTTGAGGATTTTTCAAAAGGGGTTTTTGATACGAAACATCTCATATATTATTTGAGTTTTTCTTTTGGCGGCCTCTTTTTAACTTATACTTCTCTTGACTCATTGAAATGGAGGGGATAAAAGTGAAGAAAAATTGTCTTCCTATATCTATAGTACTTTTAGTTCTGGTCATAGCAGGCTATTTTGTCTGGACCACATATTATTCCACAGTTGAACCTGTGTATATAGTACCTGTCTTTTTTGTATTTTTAATTGCTTCCCTGGTATTTCTTGTTATGTGGATAAAACAGAATACAAGTGCCAGAATTTTTGCTCATGGAACAAATACTGTAGTTTTGATAATTGCATTAATAGGTGTTCTTGCTTTAATTAACTATATAAGCAGTAAACACAGTTATCGTAAAGATTTTACCCTTAACAAGACTTTCAGTCTTTCCGATCAGACAGAAAAGATTTTGAAGGGTCTCAATCAAAATATTATGATTTATGCTTTTTATCAGGACGGAGACAGCGGTTCTCGTGAGCAATTTAAAGATCTTATGGAAGAATATATGCACCTGAGTTCAAAGGTCAATTATAAGATTATAGATCCTGTGAAAAACCCGAATAAAGCTATAGAATATGGTGTTAAACAACTTAATACTGTTATTCTTGAAGTTTCTCCCGATAAAAGAGAAAAACTTAATGAAAAGGTTTCCGAACAGGCTTTAACCAATGCCATACTTAAGCTTACTAAAAGCGGCAGTAATAAAGTAGTTTATTTCTTAAAAGGCCATACAAAGGGGAATGCTGATGATTTTTCCCTTGTTAAAGAGGCTCTGAAAAAAGAAACATATGAAGTTAAAGATCTTATGCTCCTTCAGGATCAACTTATACCTGCCGACTGTAATATCATTATCATTCCCGGTGCCGATACTGCTCTGGAAAAGCCGGAATTAGATGCTATAAATGGCTATCTTAAAAGCGGCGGGAAACTTATGGTTATGGTAGATCCTATGAAGCCTGACCTGGCACAGTTTCTCTCTCATTGGAATATAAGAGTAGAAAATGATCTTGTACTGGATGTCAGCGGTATAGGGCAGCAGATTTTTGGCACAAGTGCATCTATGCCTCTTGCAGTAGATTATCCTGACCATGATATAACAAAAGATATGAAAGGTATGGCCACTATATATCCTCTTGCCAGATCTATCAGTGTAATTCCAAATGCAAGTCCGAAGCAGGGCAGTTCTGCCGATGTTATTATAAACAGTCTTCCTCAGAGCTGGTCCTATCGTGGAAAACTTGATAAATTGACAGAACTGAAACCTGATCCGTCAAGAGATGTAAAGGGACCTGTATCAATGGGAGTAGCCGTTAAGATACCGGTTGAAGAAGAGAAAAAAGACGCATCTGCTCTTCCTCAGGATGAAAAGAAACCTGTTAAAGAAACAAGGATTGTAGTGGTCGGCAATTCAAGTTTTATAGGTAATAAATATCTTGAATTTCAGGGCAACAGTGATATGTTCTTAAATATGATTAACTGGCTCGGACAGCAGGAAGATCTTATATCTATTAGACCTAAAAATCCTGAGATGCACCAGCTTGATCTGACGGGGAGACAGTCAATTTTTATTGCACTGGCAACCCTTGTTGTCTTTCCTCTTCTTGTTATTATTACAGGTATTTCAGTAAAGGTTCACGGGAGGTAGTTTATGTTTAAATTTAAAGGTACACTGGTTATAGTTGCTTTTCTTATTATACTTCTGGCCTATGTACTTCTTGTAGAGGTTAAAAAACCTTCTGATGAAGAAAAAAAGGAACAGGATAAGATTGTTCTTAAGATTGAAGATACGGAAAAGGTAAAGAGTATTAAATTAAAGCAGGAAACAGTGGAGATATCCTTTGAAAAACAGGATAAAACCTGGCACATTGCCTCTCCTGTCAGGACACTGGCAGACGAAGGTATGGTAAATGGTTTACTTGCCACTATAGGGGAAGTGAAATCAGAGCAGAAGTTAAGTGATACAGGGGAAGATCTGTCTATTTACGGCCTTGATAAGCCATGTCCTGTTGTTACTATTACTCTTGAAGATGGCACTACGAAAATTATATCAGTGGGAAAGAAAACCTTTGATGAAAATTCTTATTACGGGCAGATACAGGGAGATAAAGATATTATTACTCTTGCCAATTATACAGTAGACAGCTATTTTAACAAACCTTTACTTGAATACCGTGATAGAACAGTAATATCCTGTATGTCATCCGATGTGGGAGAATTTGAATTTAAAACAGATAAGAAATTGATAAAATGTCAGAAGGATTCTAAGAATAGATGGACTATATTAAATCCGTTTAATGCCAGAGGTGATGGAAGTAAAATTGAAAGCTGGATAAATTCTGTAAGTGTTTTAAAGGCCAGGGATTTTATAAAAGAAGAAAGTACATCAGCTGATATGGCTTTATATGGACTTGATAAACCTTTTATGGATATAACCATATTTGCCGGTAAGGATAAAGCAAGAA
Organism: uncultured Synergistia bacterium; assembly: GCA_964431735.1. Classification (GTDB taxonomy): domain Bacteria; phylum Vulcanimicrobiota; class SpSt-956; order SpSt-956; family JAKJGF01; genus CALARM01. The sequence goes on from CAYSLJ010000020.1 coordinate 29,809, forward strand.
AAGAACTTCTTATAGGAAAGAACGATAGTGCAACAGGTGGTTATTATGCTAAAAGAGTTGAGTCACCACAGATTTTTCTTATAGAAGCAGATTCTATAAATAATCTCGTTAAAAATCCGGAAGAATGGCTGGATCATTCTGTCTTTGATGTTCCCTTCGGAGATATGGTATCCTTTGAAATAACGAGCGGTAATATTACAGTTTCAGGAAGTAAAGATAAAGATAATAACTGGATGCTTTCAAAACCTGAACAGAAAAAGGCGACATCATGGAAGATTGATACACAGCTTATGAATGTTATAAATCTTAAAGCAGATAATGTTATATCTGAACATGTAAAGGATTTAAAGGCCTATGGCCTTGATAAGCCATCTATGACAGTTAAAATAGTCAATAAAGACAGAGAAGAAGCAGTATTATTGTTCGGTAAACAGGATAAAGATAGTTACTATGCTATCAGGAAGGGACAGGACAGGGTAATTGCTGCCGGAAAAACCCTTTTTGACGGACTGAATGACCTGATAAAAAATCCTCCTTATGAGGAAAAGGAGAAAAAGTAATATGAATTTTCCGAAGGTTCGTCCAAGGAGACTCAGAGCTTCTGACAATATAAGACGTCTTGTAAGAGAGACAAAAATTTCCATTGATGATTTTATTTATCCTCTTTTTTTAAAACATGGTAAATCTATAAAAGAGGAAATTTCTTCTATGCCGGGTAATTATCATTTTTCAATAGACAGGCTCGAAGGAGAAATAGAAGAAATAGTCAATTTACGTATACCGGGGGTAATACTTTTTGGTTTGCCTTCTTATAAAGATGAACATGGGAGCGGTGCTTATGACCCGGAAGGTATTATTCAGGAAGGAGTAAGAAAGATAAAAGCTTTAGCGCCCGAACTTCTTGTGATAACCGATGTCTGTCTCTGTGAATACACCAGTCACGGACACTGCGGAGAGGTCAGAAATAATATTATTTTAAACGATCCTTCTCTGGATTTGATAGGGAAAACTGCCCTGTCCCATGCAGTGGCAGGGGCAGATATGGTAGCACCTTCTGATATGATGGACGGTCGTGTTGATGCCATAAGAACTCTTCTGGATAAAAACGGCTTTTCTCATATCCCTGTAATGTCCTATGCAGTTAAATATGCTTCCGCATTTTATGGCCCCTTCAGAGAAGCCGCAGATTCACCGCCGAAATTCGGCGATAGAAGTACCTATCAGATGGATCCTGCCAATTCCAGAGAAGCCATGAAAGAAGTGAGGCTGGATATAGCTGAAGGGGCAGATATAATTATGGTAAAACCTGCTCTATCCTATCTGGACATAATATCTAAAGTGAAAGATGTACTGGATGTTCCTGTGGCAGCCTATAATGTGAGCGGTGAGTATTCTATGATTAAAGCTGCATCTGCTATGGGATGGATTGATGAAAAGAAAATAACTTTAGAGATTCTGACTTCTATTAAAAGAGCCGGAGCAGATATTATTATCAGTTATTTTGCAAAATATGTGGCGAAATGGCTTGAACAGTGATCGGTGTTCAGATACATTTTTCGATGGATTGGTTTTATAGATATTTCACGACTTATTAGAATTTAATGAGAGTGAAAGGTGAAAAGTGAAAAAAACAGCAAGTTGCTCACTATTCACTACTCGCTTTTCACTCTTTTTTCATTATAGATTGTTATTAACTAACTATCAACCTGTATCTGAACAGTGATCACTATTTTTTAAAATTATCTGTATTTTGGGAGGATTTTTGCATGGTAATGTTAAATACAGACATAGAGAAAATAATTATTATAATGTAATTTTATAGCATAGAAAAAAATTTTTCTTCTTAATCTTTAATATTGCTTTTAGTAATAGTTCTTTGTTATAATAGTTTTTATTGGACAGACTTATGATAGAACTCCTGGAAATCACTGAGAGTGGATCATTAGTTATAGTTAGAAAGGAGGAGTTGGTTTTAATCTGCTTTATTTAAGCAGAAAAATACCTTCCCGGTATGATTTAAAGCCAAGTTTAATATGTCTAGAAAATTGATCGAATTAATGAGAGTTTTTAGTAATAATCTTTCATCTGTGGCAGCAAAAACTACTTCAGGAACTGAAAGTATATCCGGAACAATTGAAGAAGAACTCAGACTTATAAAGAGTGAAAATGCGGATCTTATGAGTGCCTATGAAATGACCCAGCAGGAACTGGATGATATAAAGGGAAGAGCCGGTAATTTAGAAATAGAGACTCAGCAGAAAGCTATAATAGATTTATTTAAACAGATGAATTCACCGGAATATGGTAATTTACTTGATAATGTAGCCCAGACAGAGAAACAGATTAAAGATCTTAAAGCAAAAGGGTGGGAACCTTCACCTGAAGCGGAAAATTCTACAATGACTATAAGGATGTATCATAATTTCTTGAAAAAGTATGGTATTACTCCTATGGCAGATATTGGTTGTGAATTGCAGATTAATCTGTCTCAATCGGAAAATTATGATTATGAAGGATCTGAATTTAAAGACGGAAAAGAGATAAAGAAGGTTAAGGTTTACGCTCCGGGATGGACATACGGGAAAGATATTATCTCTAGACCAAAAGTTCGGGAGATCTTTTAAATGTTGTTATATGAGAAATTTCTTATAAGATTTTTTTAGAGTGTGTTGAAAAGGAGCAAAATTATGGCTGTTAGTAAGAAGAATTTTTATCTGGGAATTGATTTGGGTACTACTAATTCTTTAATGAGCTGGGGAAAGGTAGATTTGAAAACCAAACAGGTTGAAGCCAAATTGGTTCCTATTACGATGACCTCTATTGGAAGTGGTATCGTTAAAAAGGAAATTTTGCCTTCTTTTGTTTACTTCCGAGAAAATGAAGTACCTATAGTAGGTGAATATGCCAAAGCTATGCTGGTAAGGCAGTCAAGTAGAGTCGTAAAATCAGTCAAAAATTATATGGGTACAACTAAAACGTTTAATTTTGATGGAAGAGAATGGAAACCTGAAGAAATTGCATCTCTCGTACTGCGTCAGATTAAAATTTCTGCCAAAGATTTTTTTGGATTTGAGCCTGATGATGTTGTAATAACAGTTCCAGCTTCTTTTGACACAGATATGAGGGCAGCTACACTCAGAGCAGCTCAGCTGGCAGGTTTTAAGTGTACCGAAGATGACGGTTCTTCAAGAGATATCCTTCTTGACGAGCCAAGAGCAGCGTTGTATGATTTTATCAACCGTCAGAACAGAGAAGAAATTCCTTCTTCTCTTATAGATTTTAATGAACCAAGGAATGTACTTGTTTTTGATCTTGGCGGCGGAACCCTTGATGTGTCGTTTCACACAGCCTTTTTCAACCCTGAGAAAAACAGGGTTGATGTAGATGATATTGCTATTTCTCGTTATACCAGAATCGGCGGAGATGATTTTGATAATCTTCTGGCTGACAGGTTTATAGAGAAATTCAGAAAGAAAGTAGATATAGACTCTCTTAATGAGATAGAAAAAGAAATGCTCAGAGCTAAATTTGTATCTTTTGCCGAGCAGATTAAAGTAGAACTTACAAGTGAAATTGAAAATAAGAGATTTTTTGGAAAGCCGGTAGAAAATGTTACTGTAAATCTCCTGAGAGGTAATGTATGGGATAACAGAACCTTTGAATATGATCTTTCCAAACGAGAATATGATGAAATTATATCACCTTTACTAGGGGAAAATTTTACTCTTGCAGATGTGGATAAATTCGGTCATATAGATTATTCCAAGGCTGAAAATGTTATATATCCTATTCTGGATGTATTACATAAAGCAAAAAGAAAAATGGGTGGCGTTATGCCCCAGGTTGATGCAGTTCTTCTTAACGGCGGTATGACAAAGGTTCATTCTGTAAGAGAAAGACTGGCTGATTTCTTCGGTATAGAACCTCTAACTCTTGGAGATCCAGATAAAGCCGTTGCAAGAGGGGCTACGTCATATCATTATCTTTTACATAAGGAACCGGGTTTTAAACCGAAGATTGTTACTTCTGAAACAATAGGTATAAGAACAGTAGGTAAGACTGTTCAGCATTTAGTCCCGGCAGGAACAGTGCTTCCCTACAAGTCACCAATTATAAAAGGTTTCAGAGTATTTTATGAAAATATAGACTATTTCGATTTAATCTTCTACAGAGGCGAAAGAAAAGATATAGAACCACCTAACAAAGAATTACTCAAGAGAAGAATTTATTTTGCAAGACCTCTCCGTAAAGGTGAAGAGATCGCAATAATAGTAAAAGTCAGCAGAGACAAAGTATTATCTTTTGAAGGGTGGCTCAAAGATGACCCGACAAAGACCAAGTTCACTGTAGAAGTAGTTACAGATAAAAAGTAATGATTTATCAATAAAATTTTGTATTTAAACACGCCTCTAATATCTCTGTGCATATTAGAGGCGTGTATATTACAGTAATTCATGAATTAGAAACAGTGAATGATAAAGCGTGAGTAGTGAATCGTGAGTAGTGAATTAATGCGATTTGTGTCTGCTCACTACTAACCACTCACTCATGAATAAAAGTCTTCTTCTCCTCGCGTCACGCGTCACGCGTCACGCGTCACGATTTTAAAAGGAGTAATATCCCTGTAAATAAGTATGGCAGATTTTGAACCGAATCTTATACTTGATGAATATGCTTTTTTAACTGAACTTGAACTTGGTGGATGGTCCAAGTTTAGCCGGGGTTTTCGTGCAAGAGATGCACAGGGTAATTATTATATTCTTGAATTAATACCAAAAAAAAGACGGGGAATGGATTTACTTCTCGGTCTCAGGCAGAAGACTATATTAAATTGTTTTGATATAAAACAGGCTGATAACGGAAGCTGGATTCAGATATTTGAATATTTTCCCGGTCAAACTCTGAGAGATTTAATAGATGGAGGAGAAGAATTTTCCTCATTAGATATAGCTATAATCTGTATTCAAATCTGTAATGGTCTCAGTTCTATTCATGAATTAAAACTTATACATGAAGATTTACGACCGGAGAATATTCTTATAAATTCACAGGGTGAGTTGAAAATAAAAGGTATTCTTATACCAGAAGTAATGGTGAATTATTCCAATATTCCTGAAATATGGAATTATGTTGCTCCCGAACAGGTAAGTAAAAGTGTATGGATTACACCTGGTGCCAGCGCAAATGCCTATTCTCTTGCATCTATATTGTATGAACTTCTTACAAAACGTAAGTATGGAAAATCTATTAGAGAAATTAACGATGGTATTAAAGAAGCAAAAGATCCTCTTCTGGCACTGAGAAATCAACTGGAACGTTTCCCCGCACCGCGATTGACGCAGGATTTACCCGAGGAATTCGCTGTAATTATATCGAAGTCCCTCCAGGTAGATAGTGATACAAGATTGGATATTAAAGACATAAATGACATGTTGACATCTTTTATCAATAACTCTTTATCTGACGGACAGGTTGAAGAAGAGATTTCTGAAGAAATTTCGTCTGAGAAAGTTTCTGAAGAAGATATAGCTGAAGAAATTTCGTCTGAGAAAGTTTCTGAAGAAGATATAGCTGAAGAAATTTCGTCTGAGAAAGTTTCTGAAGAAGATATAGCTGAAGAAATTTCGTCTGAGAAAGTTTCTGAAGAAGATATAGCTGAAGAAATTTC
>CAYSLJ010000020.1:35576-55624 GCA_964431735.1 uncultured Synergistia bacterium
TTTCTGAAGAAGATATAGCTGAAGAAATTTCGTCTGAGAAAGTTTCTGAAGAAGAGTTTTCTGAAGAAATTTCGTCTGAGAAAGTTTCTGAAGAAGATATAGCTGAAGAAATTTCAGAAATATACTACAGTTCAGAGAAAAATGCAGGCATGGTATCGGGCCAGCAGCATGATAACCCTGTAATGCAGGAGTTTATTCCCGGTATTTCCGGAAATTTTTTCTCCGAAGGTACCTATGAAAAAGAAGGGATTTATAAAGATTTTACAACAGAAATTCCCGGAGAAGAACGACCTTTTCAAATGCCATCAAAAGAAATATCTGCTCTTTCTAAGGTCGTTGATTATATAGAACATAGAATTGAGTCTGATCATATTAAAGAGATTTCCGGCAAGCTTGATTATGTAACACAGGAAATGAAAGATTTTAAGAATAATACCTTTCAGATAATAAATGGACTGAATAAAATTATAGATAAAGAAGAAGATAATTTTAAAGATACCCTTATTGCAAATGAAACTGGGAGAGTAAAAAAGTCTTTATCCAGTTTATTTTCAATGGTTGATCTCCTTGCAGATAAGATGGGTTATACCGATTGGCCTTCTACAAAAGGGCTTCTGGATGGTTCAAGTGACCGGGACAGTTCCAGAACAATAACTGAAAATACTATTATGAATCTTATGAACATAAATAATTCTCTGGAGAGAACTCTGGCGGTATTATCAGATTTTCAATTGAAATTAGAAGAAAAGGAAAGGCAGAATTTGCCAGAAGAACATATAAAAAAACGATTCATGGAAAGTCTTTATATGTTATTAAAGCAACAGTATGACATTGAAGGATTTAATATCAAACATGTGGGAGATCTTGAGAAAATCCTCTATGATAAAAGTGAATTTTTTAAAGTTATGGATAGTCTGAGGAACTTTAATTTTTTATTAAAAAATCAGTAATATAATATATTTTTGCAGATTTTAAAAACTGTAAAAATATAATCTATTTAATTTTAATGTGTTAGGTATGTTGAAACCTATAAATAAGGGGTGATATTATGGATACAGGGAAAGCAAAATGTCCCGAGTGCAGGTTATTGTTTGAAACATCTTTTGATGGTTCTATCGATATTAAAACCTGCCCGTGCTGCGGTCATGTCGGTTCTGCCACTTCTTTTGTATGTAATGAAGAAGACTGGCTGAAAAGAAAGGAATTGAAAAAGTCCTTTCTTTCTTCTCTGAAAAAGAAAGAAGAAGGAAAAGAGAACAAGTTGAAAAAAATAAAAAAATTCAGACCTGATGGAGTCAAAATAGATCCTGATAAGTTTATCTAATATAAAATATTAATTAAAAATAAAATAGTTCTGTAAAATTAAATTTATTAATATTTCTTATGAAGGAAATTTTATTTGTTAGTAGAAAGATAACTTTTAAGGAGAAGGAGTGGATTTTTGTGAAATGTTTTAATTGTGAGACAGAAAATCAAAATCATTATAAATATTGTTACGAGTGTGGTATTGTATTAAGTGATGATAAATATGATCTGGAAGATTCTCTTTTAAATCCAGCTGTAAATAGTCCTGTAGCTAAATTTTCCTTTGTCTTTGAAATTAATAATATGATAGATAAGGCTATAGAGGAGTTTTTGTCAATAATTTCTCTTCACCCCAGATGGCCTGATATGCATTTTAAACTTGGTAATATTTATGAATTGAAAGGTCTCACAGGTAAAGCAGTGGCTGAATATAAAGAAGCTCTTTCCATTAATCCCCGTTACAGAGAAGCGAGACGCTGTCTTGGTGAGTTGTACCTTAAACTTGGTTTTTATGATGAAGCTCTGGAAGAGTTTGACAGACTCCTCTCTATAGAAACTAAATACTGGTATGCTGATGTCCATAATAATCTCGGTGTAGCCTATGAAAAATTACAGGATTATGACAGAGCAGTAGAATGTTATGAAAAAGCTCTTTCTATTAATTCACGATATGCTATGGCTCTTTATAATTATGGAAATATCTTCTTTAACAGGAGAGATATAGATAAGGCAATAGAGCAATATGAAAAATCGACTGCTTCCTATCCCGGATACGGAGCATGTCATAATAATCTTGGTATTGCGTACGGAAGCAAGGGAGATTACGATAAGTCTGTAGGAGCTTTTTTAAAGGCTATCGAGTTAGAGCCTGAAAATTCTCAATATCACCATAATCTGGCTACTGTTTATTATCAGCAGGATAGATTTGATCTTGCTCTGGAAGAGTTTACCAGATCTGCTGAATTAGATCCTCATGATGAAGAATCCAGGAAATTTATTGATGAATTAACAGAAAATTAACTTCATCTGTCGTCTGTTACCCTGACGACTATTCTATTAATTAGTTTATATGAGAATCATGAATAGTGAATGATGAAGGGATGATAAGTTTTCATTCTTCGCGGTGATTATGTGGTCATGGCTGTTAGATGGGGAATTTCTGGGTGGAAGAAAAATAAAATGAATATCAGTAATTATAATATACCTATAAAAAATAATTGTAAGCCTTCAGCAGTTAGCTATAAGCTATAGGCTAAAACTTACAAAGCTTGACTGTGTAAATCAGTCTGAAAAAATATTTAACGACATTTATTATGTAATTCCTGTAAAAGCTGACTGCTGTCTGCTGATAGCTGAACGCTTACAAATAATTAAAGAAAGGCAGATTAAAAGATGGCAATAAAGCGTGATCCTTATAGAATAATGGATATCCCTCCTGTTGCAACAGATGCAGAGATTAAAGCTGCTTACCGAAAGAAATCTAAAATTTATCATGAGGGGGATGCCAGCTCAAAATCCCTTCTGGATCAAAAAATGGGTGAACTTGTTGAAGCTTATAATATAATCAGTGATGAAGAAAAAAGAAAAGAATATGATAATTCTCCCCATTTTCAGATCAGGCGTTCCAGAAAGAACAGGGCAAAGAAAACTACAAAATTATCTTCTGCACCCATTAAAGGTAAGCCGACATTTAAAAATTCAAGCTCTCTTCTGGATAAAATCAAGGAAATTTTTATGGGGCCTAAAAAGAAAGAAGATACAGTTGAATATAATCCAAAAGAAGCAGACATACATTTTTCTCTTGGCGTTTCCCTGTGTGATAATCCAAAGTTTTTGGATCAGGCTCCAAATGCTTTTAAAAAATCCGTTTCCTATGATCCGGAACATGTAGATTCTTACTTTAACCTTGGTATAGTTTATTATAGACTGGGACAATGGTCTGATTCCCTTGAGGCTTTTCAGAAAGTGTTAACTCTTGAAAAGGATGATCAGACATGTAAAATGCTGATAAATCTCTTACGAGAGGAATAGGATATTAAAAGTTTACTCTGTTAATCTCTTGATATAGATCAAACAATTAAAAGCTTACTTTTTTAATTCCCATACTATTTCTAAAATACTGTCAAGAAGACATGTTTCTATCCTGGCTATTACATTTGTTCTCTGAACAGATTTTACAATTAATCCTTCTTCGGGAGCAAAATAAAATTCTCCGTCGAAGGAGGTTATTTGATTACAGGTAACGTTATCTTCTAATATTAAAGGACATGTTATTTCTTCAGGTAATACTTTTATTCTGACACAGTTATACTCCTTCACATATCTGTACTCGGCCAGTAAGCATGTCATGTTATATTCAAGTGGTGACAATAAAAAAGGCAGATGAATTTTATGTTTTCCTGTCCATCTACTGTTAAGTTTTACTTCTTCGTCCGGTAAAACGAAGATATATGAGCCTGTTACGGTATTACCTTTATTATCTATTTTCATCTCTTTTATATTATTATTGTCTTTTATAGTAATACTTATAAGTCCCCTGTCATCAATATGTGTTATATTCTGCTCTACATGAGAGGTAAAAGTTTGCCGGGAGTGTAAAGATACATTTTCTTTAGAAATGATTTTTTCTATTATAGTTTTATTTATTTCATAATTTACCGTATCCCTCTCTTTAAATTTATAAAAGAGGTTCAGGTTTTTATCTTCAATCTTGGACATAATACGTGTTACCAGTTACTCCAGTCTTTTGCAAGTTTTTTCCAGAACATAAATACTCTCATCGCTTTTACTTTTTCCAGATTATTACGAAATCTCTCATTACTGCTTTCAAGTTTTATAGCATGTTCAATGGCTTTTATTGATTCACACAGCTCATCAAGGCAATAGAAAGCTATACCCATATTATGGTAATAATCTGCTATATTATCTTTGAGTGTTATAGCTTTATTAAATTCTCTTTGAGCTTTTCGAAAATCAAAGATTTTCATACAGGCACATCCCAGATTATATCTGTAATTATGTAATGAAGGGTCTATTATTACTGCATATTGAAAAGCACAGACACTTTCCTGAAATTTTTCCTGTTGAAACAGAGAATTTCCCATTAAATAATGATAGAAGGAGTTATCAGGATTTAAACTCTGTTCAAAGCTTTTATCAGGTATTAATTCCAGACTTATAGGAGATAAAGTTTTTACTGCAGCCAGGTGATCAGGTCTCGGGTTAATCGCTAATACATGTGAAGGATTATATTCTTTATGTTTGATTGTTTTGCATGTTTCAAGAAAGCTCTTATAATGTATGTTTAACTGACCGGAAAAATCATTTACAGAATAACAGGTTTCTATATGGGAATGATTATCTGAATTGTTATCTGTCACCATTACATTCTCCTGATTGTGACGCGTGACGCGTGACGCGTGACGCGAGAATTATTCAGTTATAAAAATATTCTTTATATTGAGTAAATACTCCTTCTTTTTCGGATACATGCAAAAAATAATTTGCAAAAATCTATAGTCAGTGAATAATTTTTAAACGTATCTATTTGCAATAATAACAAAAAACTTGTATAATATAACATACATTACCACAGGTGAACATTCAGCCTCGCGTCACGCGTCACGCGTCACGCATCACGATTATTAATAGAATGAGGAGTTTGTTATGAAAGACTTGTCCTATGAAGATCCTGAAGTTTATAGCCATTATACTACAGGTTGCAGTCTTATGGAGAAAGGTGATTATAAGGGAGCAATTGATGAATTTGAAAAGGTATTATCTATTGACCCCGGTCATGGACTTTCTTTTCTTATGCTGGGTAATATCTATTTTGAAGATCAGGATTTTTCTACTGCAGAACATTATTACCTCAGGTCAATTGAAGTCAATCCCGGCGATGTTACGGCTATTATAAATTTAGGAAATTTATATTTTAACCAGGGAAAAATTGAAGAAGCTATTGAAAAATATCTTGATGCTATAGATATAGAACCCAATGATGGTGCAACTCATAACAGTCTTGCCAGGGCATTTGTCAGAATAGAAAATATAGAAGGTGCCATAGAGGAATACCAGAAAACTATAGAACTGGATCCTTTTTATGTGGATGCTTATTACAGTCTTGCCAATATTTTTGTAGAACAGGGTATGATAGAATTTGCAGTGGATAATTATCAAAAAGCTATTGAACTTTCTCCCGGTGATCCATTCATCATCAATAGCCTTGGAAATTTATATCTTTCCCAGGGAATTCTGGATGAAGCCGGTACGTGTTATTGTAAAGCCCTTGAGTTAGATCCTTCCTTCCCAAACGGACATTATAATCTGGGTGTAGTGTATTTTCAACAGGGTACTATTGATAAAGCCATAGAGGAATTTAACAGAGCACTGGAAATAAACCCTGATGATTATGCTGTAAGGAATAATCTTGGTTATGCTTATTATAAGATCGATGATTATGATAAAGCTTTAAATGAATATCTGAAAGCTATTGATGTGGCTCCTGACTTTGTTGAAGCCCATAATAATCTTGGCCATCTTTACGGAGCCATGGGACAATGGGAGCTTGCTGTTACAGAGGCGAATAAGGCTCTGGAATTAAACCCTTATGTTGTTTCTGCCTATAGAAATCTGGGGCTTGCTTATATGGCTTTTGGATTATTTGAACAGGCCATAGAAGAATTTAATAAAGCTATTGAGATAGATCCTGAATATTCTAAAGTCAGATTTCATCTTGGTGAAGTATATATTAAACTGGGGCAGATGGAAGATGCCCTTTATAATTTTGAAACCTATTTAACCCTTGAACCAGAGGGAGAATTTTTAGAACAGGTAAATAAGTATTTAGAGGAAGTTAAAAATGGTTAGCAAATTAGCAGTCACCATGCTAAGGAGTTGTAAAAAAATAACCTTATCATATTTAAAATCGTGACGCGTAACGCGTAACGCGTGACGGGAGGACAAAAACCATAATTTTCCAGAGTTATTTTCTTACAGTCCCTAAATGTAAATTTATAGGAATTTTTTTATGTCGTAAAGTTTAGTTTTATAGTTGTTTAATGGTTACGGGGTATGGGTGTTGGGGTAGGAAGCTTTAAAACCCAAAACCTGAAACCCAAAAATCAAAACCTAATTTAACAGGAATATTGTTAATGTTAAAAGTAAATTTAATAAAAGATGATCTTTTAAAAGTAGAAGATTCTTTACATAATATTATTGTATCGGGAGTTAAAGAAATACCTCAGATTTACAATCATACATTGAGGGCAGGAGGTAAACGAATACGTCCTGCCCTTGTAATATTATCTAAAAAAGTATTTTCCGGCAACCATGATATACATGTTATTAGATTATCTATGGCGGCGGAAATTATTCATTTAGCTTCTTTAATTCATGATGATGTCATAGATGATAATAACCTCAGAAGAGGAGTTTTAACAGCAAATTATAAGTGGGGTAATAAGATTTCCGTATTTGCCGCAGATTATATCCTTTTAAAAGGATTAAAATTTCTCCTTGATGACTTCAGATCTGATGTGGTACTTCCTCTTTTTTATGCTATTTCTCTTATGTGTGAGGGAGAACTCCTGCAGATGAAATATGTTTATTCTCTTGATTTGAATGAAACAGATTATATGAACATAATCGGATGTAAAACAGCATCTCTTATGTCAGCTTGCTGTGAAGCAGGAGCGAGAGTAGGCAGTGCAGACGAACATGCTATTTCCAGTCTGGCTTCTTACGGACGTTTTCTTGGCATGGCTTTTCAGATAGTCGATGATATTATGGATCTGACTCTTACCTCTAAAGAAACAGGGAAGAGTGCCGGCAATGATCTGAGAGAAGGGAAAATTACACTACCTGTAATAAGGGCTTTTACTCTGGCAGACAGTGAAGATAAAAGACTCTTCCTTAGATTGACAGCTCTTTACAGGAAAAATGCCTGTGATTTGAATGAAATAATTTCTTTAGTAAATAAATATGGAGGTATAGAATATTCCAGAGAAAAAGCTGTTGAATTCGGTAATTTAGCTGTTAAAGAATTAAATAATATTGCAGATTCTGAGGCTAAAAATAGCCTCATTGACCTTGGAAATTATGTGATTTCAAGAGTATTTTGATGGAGGTTCTCATGAAAACTTTTATTGGTCTTAGAAGAGAAGATAAGAATATCTGGGAAAAAAGGATTGCTCTCACGCCTGACCAGCTCAGAGAGCTTTCTATGGATGGTTCTATCGGGTTTATCGTTCAGCCCTCAGGGATAAGAGCTTTCAGTGATAGTGAATTCGAACAGGCAGGGATAAAAGTACAGGAAGATCTTTCTCCATGTTCGATAATTATTGCCATAAAAGAAATTCCTCTGAATTTTTTTGTTCATGGCAAAACCTATTTGTTTTTTTCTCATACAGTAAAAGGGCAGAGTTATAATATGCCTATGCTCAGGCAGATCATGGATAAGTCGTGTCAGTTGATAGACTATGAAAGGATTGTAGATGAACATTCCAGACGTCTGCTGTTTTTTGGTAAGGAAGCAGGTTATGCAGGTATGTTTGAAAGCCTTTATGCTCTGGGGAAAAGATTGTCAGTTAAAGGCATTAAAAATCCTTTTTCTGAATTAAATCAGTGTTACGAATATGGACATCTTGCTAAACTTAAATCTGCAGTTAAGGATATTGCTCTTAAGATTAAAAAAGAAGGGATTCCTGAAGAGATATGCCCATTTACATGCGGTTTTGCAGGATATGGGAATGTTTCCCGCGGTGCTCAGGAGATATTCGACTTACTTCCTTTTATAGATATAAGTCCGGAAGAATTATTTTCGAAAAAACTTGATTCTAAAGATCATATTTATAAGGTTGTATTTAAAGAAGAGCATATGGTAAAACCGAAAACCGGAAAATTTGACCTTTCCGGTTATTATAATTATCCCGAACAATATGAGTCTGTTTTTGAACGTTATATACCACACCTTACAATGTTGATAAACTGTATATACTGGGATAATAAATACCCTGCACTTGTTACCAGACATTATCTTAAAACTCATGGTGAACATAAATTGCTGGTTATTGGCGATATTAGCTGTGATATAAACGGTGCGATTGAATGTACTGTTAAAAGTACAGTTGCCGATAAATCTATCTATATTTATGATCCTGTGAGTGAGAATATTTCAGACGGTGTTGAAGGGGAAGGGATTGCAGTAATGGCAATAGATAATCTGCCCGGTATCCTTCCTGTAGAAGCATCCAGGGATTTCGGAGAGAAACTCAAGAAGTTTATTCCAGAGATTGCCCGGGCAGACTATTCGGTGGATTTTGACCATTGTAATCTTTCTCCTCCCATTAAGAATGCCATGATTGTGTATCAGGGTAAACTTACACCGAAATATAAGTATCTTGAGGAATTTTTATAGAGTGAGTCGTGAGCAGTGAGTCGTAGGGGCGCCCCCCTGTGGTCGCCCGGTACCGGTAAAACACGCATTACGCATTACGCATCACCCGTTACGCGTCACGCGTCACGATTATAAATTAAGGAGGTAATTAAAAAATGAAAAAAGTACTGGTTCTGGGAGCAGGTCTTGTATCAAGGCCACTGGTAAAGTATCTTCTGGATCATGGTTTTAAACTTCTTGTTGCCAGCCGCACAGTCAGTAAAGCCGAAGCTTTAATAGAAGGTCATCAGAACGGAGTAGCTCTGGCCTTTGATATTACCCGTGACGAAGCAAAATTAGACGACCTTGTTTCACAGGTTGACCTTGCTATAAGTCTCTTACCCTATACCTATCATGTGCAGGTAGCAGAAGCATGTCTGAAATTTAAAAAACATATGGTCACAACCTCTTATGTGAGTGATAAAATGGCTCAATTACATGACAGGGCAAAAGAAGCAAATGTAATGCTGTTAAATGAACTGGGTGTAGATCCCGGTATAGATCATATGTCTGCTATGAAGGTTATTCATCATGTAGAAAAGCATGGAGGAAAAATTACGAGCTTCCGATCTTACTGCGGCGGACTTCCTGCACCTGACGCAAACAATAAACCTTTCGGATATAAATTTTCCTGGAGCCCAAGGGGAGTCTTGATGGCAGGCAAGAATTCGGCACAATATTTAGAAGACGGGAAAGAAGTTTTTATTCCCGGTGAAGATCTGTTTGATCATTATAAGACCTTTAATATAGAAGGTGTAGGCGAGTTAGAAGGATATCCCAATAGAAATTCCCTTCCCTATATAGAGAAATATGGATTGTCTGATACAAAAACTATGTTCCGGGGAACCTTCAGATATCCCGGCTGGTGTAAAACTCTTAA
Organism: uncultured Synergistia bacterium; assembly: GCA_964431735.1. Lineage (GTDB taxonomy): Bacteria > Vulcanimicrobiota > SpSt-956 > SpSt-956 > JAKJGF01 > CALARM01. The sequence continues at coordinate 45,197 of CAYSLJ010000020.1, forward strand.
AAAAATTGCCGATATGGGTTTTTTAAGTGATGAAAAAATAGAAATATCTTCAGGTCTTACTTTTAAAGATTTTACTTCCAGACTTGTAAATATATCGGGAGATAATTTAAAATGTAATCTGGCAGCCAAACTTGGTTTAGAAGAAGACTGTCAGGCTATGAAGAATCTGGAATGGCTCGGCCTTTTCAGTGATGAGCCACTTCCTCCGGGACAGAACACACCTCTTGATATACTTGTAGCAAAAATGCTTGAAAAACTGTCATATGATGACGGAGAAAGAGATATGCTTGTTCTGTATCATGAATTTATGGCAGAATATGCAGATCGTAAGGAAAAGATTACGTCAACCCTTATAGATTTCGGTATACCTTTCGGAGATTCTTCCATGTCGAGAACAGTAGGACTTCCTGCCGCCATTGCCACAAGGTTTGTTCTGGAAGGTAAATTTAATTTTAATGGTGTTCTTATACCTGTAATACCGGAGATTTATGGACCGGTTCTTGAAGAACTGGAACGTCTTGGTATAGCATGTAAAGAACAGTATTTCAGTGAGTAGTGAGTATGGGTATGGGTTAACCTGACACCCAGTTATCATATAAAATAATTAAGGGGCAGAACATTGTTCTGCCCCTGCCTGTTTCACTCCAATTATTATTCCAGAGTTGCCTTTGTCAGAGGTATATCATCAAGGAATATAAATTGATCTGAATCAGTTTTATGCTTTTCAGTAATCATTCTTATCATTGGCTGTGTATTAGGACTGAAAGCATTAGATGGTATCGGGTTATGATTTATATCATAACCTTTTGTTACATCGTTTAACGTCGATGGCAGATACTGGTATGGCGCTACAGATTCCATCCTGGGATTTGGTTTACCACTTTCCATAACGAAAATAAATGGTTGACTTGTATCATTATCCGGATTCGGTTCCAGTGTTATGTAAGCTCTGTAGTTTCCGTTTGCAAGATTTAATGCACTTGCTACGAAACCACCGGGGTTCTGTCCTGCCTGTGAAAATTCCAGTCCAGGATAGGGATATTTTTTGCTTCCTGCAGGATTCATGGTTGAATAGGTCAGAGCATTCAGTTGTTCTGCAGCTTCAGGATTTGTGAATTTTCCAAGAGAATAATAGGTTCCTGTATTAACATCCCTTACCCATGCCTCATATTTATATTTTCCGCCTGTAATAAGTGTAGGAAGATATAGACCCTTATAATTCTGCGCGCCGTTTTTAAACCATATACCTGTTCCCTGTGTACCTGCATTTTCAAGGGTAACCATACTGGGAACATTATCACTGGCAAAATCCTGTGTAGGTATAAAGATATTGTTTGTTCCTGCTGCATATAATGTCATAGGACATACTCTGTTTGAGAAAATTCCATACATAATAATAGCACCGATAGTCGGATCTGAAAAATCTTCTCCTGGCGGTTCTATTGAAAGATAAACACGGTAGGCTTTGCTCAGGTCAACATTTACTGTCTGACCGTATACCGGGAAAGCTGTCTGATCTGAAGTCCCAAAAAGTATTGTTCTGGAAGGATCCATTAATTTACCGTTTGGTGTTACAACAAACTTACCAAGACTTACAATTGAATCATCATTTGTCGGGAATGGATAGACATTATTTGAATCATCTGCTACATCATCATTTCCCGGAAGTTTTGCCCATAATTCATAGGTTCCGTTGTTGACTCCCAGATCCGGTAACTGTATATTACTGAGTCTTATTTTAATTCCAGTCTGATCAAGCTGACTTGGCGTATTGCTGTAAGGCCAGTCAGAGTTTGAACCGCCTGTTCCGGAACCGCATCCGGCGAATAGATTTAAACATAACATAAGTGCAATAAACATAGATAAAACCAGATATAGTTTATTTTTTTTCATAATAAAAGCTACGGATAAAATAACCCCTTTTGAGATTATTCCGTAAAACCTCCTCCTTTTTGCTCTAGTTTAAGAGATATTTCAAAATAAAAATAACCTTATAAATAACTAAACGTTCACCTCCTCGGCATTTATTTAATTAAAAACTTTAAATAATTCCTCTTAACAACAACCTGGCTACTCAAAATTGGTTTACTTTTTATCATTACATTCTTCCTTTATACCGGAAATTCCTGCTAAAAGAGAAAAGTATTTCTATAATAATTTTTACAAAAAAAAATCTCAGTTTCTTCTGGAAAGAAACTGAGATCATACAGTCTTAATCTGAAAAAAAATTTACTCAGCTCGAGAAGCTGAGATTAATCAGGTCAAGACCAAATAAGAGAGAAAGGGAGGTTATTTAAAAAAGTCAAAACATAGTTAAACTAGTAATTCTAAACGTATTACATTCTAACTAAGTCTCATACTCTTACCTTGTCCTTATTATAAACTTTAAGGTGTTCATTATCTGTAAGAAAAATTACAAATAAGAAATTTTTTATTTAAATTAAAATTTTTAAAAAAGGAGGTTTACTTTTGTATAGAGAATAATTATACCAGAGTAGATTATAGTTGGTTTTATGATAAACTATAACTATAATAACACGTGATGCGTGATGTGCAGGAATATAACTCATTGTGCGTTATGTATCACGATTTATTTAAATTATGCATGCTATAAACCTCTTAAATAAGGGAAGTAAAATTAATGTCTTCTTCCACCGGTTACGCGTCATAATTTTAGACACTGATGTGTAAATTAATTAATCTTAGATTGATTAAACATTTTGAAAGGAGTATTAAATAATGAAAGTGTTAGCGAATCTACTTTACACAAAAGACCATGAGTGGGCCAGAATAGAAGGTTCTGTAGTAACGACAGGTATTACTGATTATGCCCAGGATCAGTTAGGAGATATAGTCTATGTAGAATTACCTTCGGAGGGAACTGAAATAAGCCAGTTTTCTTCCTGTGGTGCTATTGATTCGGTAAAGGCAAGCTCGGAGATTTATGCTCCTGTGAGCGGCAAAGTAATAGAAGTTAACAGTGCCGTAGCTGATAATCCTTCTCTTCTGAATTCATCACCCTATGAAGAGGGATGGCTCATAAAGATTGAAATTTCTTCTGAAGAGGAACTTTCCGGGTTGCTGAAAGCAGCAGAATATGAAGAGATAATAAAGGGAGTTTAAATTATGTATATTCCTCATACAAAAGAAGAAATAAAAGAGATGTTGCAGGTTATAGGTGTTTCTTCTATAGAAGAATTGTTCTGTGACATACCTGAAGAAGTAAAAATTAAAGGTGACCTTGACCTGCCTTCTGCCAGGGCTGAAATAGAATTGATTGATTATTTTACGGAGCTTTCAAAAAAGAATACAGTTTCCGATAGTTCTTTTCTCGGAGCAGGAGCTTATAATCATTTCATCCCTTCTGCAGTTTCTCATCTTGTTTCCAGAGCGGAATTTTATACTGCCTATACACCGTATCAGGCAGAGATAAGCCAGGGAATATTACAGGCTATATTCGAATATCAGACCCTGATATGTGAGCTTACCGGTATGGACGTGTCCAATGCTTCTCATTATAACGGAGCTACTGCCGTGGCAGAATCTGCTCTTATGGCAACGGCTCATACCGGCAGAAAGAAGGTTCTTGTTTCATCTGCTCTTCATCCTGATTACAGGAAGGTTCTAAATACTTATTTTTTTGCCAGAGAAGAAGAAGTCGAGGAAATTCCTATTTCAGACGGACGTACCTGCAATGTTGAAATCAATGAAACTATTGCTGCTGTTATAATACAATCTCCTAATTTTTTTGGATGTCTTGAAGATGTATCTTTCTGGACAGAAAAGGCTCATAAATCCAAGAGTCTTTCCATACTTGCCATAACAGAGCCTTTTTCTCTCGGCATACTTGCCTCTCCCGGAACTATGGGAGTGGATATTGTAGCAGGAGAAGGACAGGCTTTCGGTAATCCGTTAGCTTTCGGAGGACCTCATCTGGGATTTCTGGCATGTAAAAATGCACTTATGAGAAAAATGGCAGGACGTCTTGTAGGACTTACTCATGATCATGACGGTAAACGAGGATTTGTTCTTACCCTTCAGACAAGGGAACAGCATATAAGAAGAGAAAGAGCTACGTCCAATATATGTTCAAACCAGGCTCTCTGCGCACTTTCCGCTACCATATATTTATCCTGTATCGGCAAAGAAGGCTTCAGAGATATGTCTTATCAATCTTTTCAGAAAGCTCTTTACGGAAGAAAGAAAATTTCAGAATTGAATGGTTATGAAATAATGTTTACCGGTTCTTGTTTTAATGAATTTCTTGTAAAGTGTCCTGACAGTCCTGCCAAAATAAATGAATTTTTACTGAAAAATGGAATAACAGGAGGATATGAAGTGGAGAAACATTATCCTCATTTGAAAAACTGTATGCTTTTATGTTTTACGGAAAGAAACAGCCGTTCTTCCATAGATAAACTTGTTAAACTTTTAGGGGAGGCAGTGAAATAAGATGTTAATTTTTGAAAAAAGTGTTCCCGGAAGAAAATCTTTCAGACTTCCTGTTCTTGATGTACCTGAAGAATTACTGTCAGACCATATACCGGAACATTATCTTGCAAAATCTGCTCCGTCTCTTCCGGAGGTTGCGGAAGTGGATCTTATAAGACATTATACCGGCCTTTCCAGGAAAAGTTTCGGTGTAGATCTTGGTTTTTATCCTCTCGGCTCATGCACTATGAAATATAATCCGAAAATCAATGAAGATATATCCGGATTACAGGGTTTCTCTCAGATACATCCCTTTCAATCTGAAGACACTGTTCAGGGATCAATGGAGGTTATTTATGAACTGGATAAATGCCTCTGTGCAATTACAGGAATGAGCAGATTTACCCTTCAGCCTGCTGCAGGAGCCCACGGTGAGTTTACCGGTCTTCTTATTGCAAAAGCTTATTTTAAGAGTAAAGGAGAGAAACGTTCTGTCGTAATAATTCCCGATTCCTCTCATGGAACAAATCCTGCAAGTGCAGCAATGTGTGGCTTCAAAACGGTTCAGATTAAATCTGATAGCCGTGGCTGTATAGATATGGAAAAACTTGAAGAAGTTTTAAATGAAGAAACTGCTGTACTTATGCTTACCAATCCAAATACTCTCGGACTTTTTGAAGAAGATATAATTAAGATAACGGAAATGGTTCATAATGCAGGAGCTTTGCTTTATTATGACGGAGCCAATTTAAATGCCATACTCGGTATATGCAGACCTGCAGATCTGGGTTTTGATATAGTTCATTTGAATTTACATAAAACTTTTTCTACTCCTCACGGAGGAGGCGGCCCCGGCGCTGGACCTGTAGGAGTGACGGAAAAACTGGTTCCCTATCTTCCTGTACCTTTAGTAGATATGAAAGATGGCAGTTATTATTTTAATTATGACCTGCCTCAATCTACAGGTAAGGTCGGGACTTTTTACGGGAATTTTTCGATTCTTCTCAGAGCCTATGCTTATATTCTGACCTACGGTAAAGAACATATTCGCACCGTCGGTGAAATGGCTGTACTGAATGCAAATTATCTTATGAAAAAACTTTGTGAAGATTATCATTTACCATATAAAAGGACATGTAAACATGAATTTGTGCTTTCTGCAAGTGAACAGAAAAAACATGGCGTTCGTGCCCTTGATATTGCCAAAAAACTTCTTGACCATGGCTTTCATGCTCCTACTATTTATTTCCCTCTTATAGTGGAGGAAGCTATAATGATAGAACCTACTGAGACAGAAAGCAGAGAAACTCTTGATAGTTTTATTCAGGTTATGAAAGATATTGCAAAAGATGCAGCGGAAAAACCTGATAGTTTCTGCCATTCTCCTTCTACTACACCTGTTGGAAGACTTGATGAAGTAAGTGCTGCAAGAAAACCTGTTTTACGCTGGGGGGGTAGAGATGGAAGACCATGAGAAAAAGGGAAAATCTGAGAAAAAAGAAGATATTGAGAAAAAAGAAGATGCTAAAAATCTCTGTAATGAAGGAGCAGAACATTTAAAGCAAAAGCTCTATGATATTGCTATTATGAAGTTCGACAAAGCTCTGGAATATGACCCCTCTCTTACAGATGCCTGGCATAACAAGGGTCTTGCCTTCAGAGAAGCAAAGAAATATGATGAAGCTCTTAATGCTTTTAATAAAGCTCTTGAAATAAATCCTGATCTTTTCAGAACCATGATAAGCAAAGGTGATACATTGTTTATGCAGGGTTTTTTACTTGAGGCTACAGATCTGTTTTTCAGTCTCGCTGCAAGAGGTATAAGCCCTGAAAAGGTTGAAAAAAGAGCCGAAAAAATAAAGGTTGAGCACGGTATAGAAGAAGCAGTGAAAGGCAGGTCTTTATTTAAAGAAGGCAATATGGAAAAAGCAATAGAAGAATTTGATCTTTCTTTACAGAAAAATCCGAATGACAGGCTTGTATGGGTTTATAAAGGAAAGGCTTTAAGTCAGTTGAAAAAATATGATGAAGCCATAGCATGCCTGAATGAAGCTATAGGAAGGTTCTCCTATTCAGAAGCATATAAAGAAAAGGCTTTCTCCATGTATGAACAGGATAATATTGAAGAAGCCTATCTTTCCATTGAAGCCTATCTCGAATCTAATCCCTATGATGATAGTGCTGTAGCGCTCCATAAGAACTGTCAGACCAGGTTAATGAATAAGACCGGTTCAGGGCAACTTCCATCAGGAACATTAAAAAAGAAGGCACAGGATGAACAGTTTAAAGAAACTGTATTGAAGGTTGTATGTATTTTAATCCTTATGTTTTTTGTCTATCTCTGGGCTACAAAATCTCAGCGTCTTGTGTCTACTCTCAAGGACACAGAGAGTAATGTGAAAAAAAATGAGGTGATTTATGAACTGGCAGGTCAGAGGGGAGATGTTGCTTTTAATGCTCTTGTTAAATCTCTATCTGATAAAAACTCGGGAGTAAGAGCTTCTGCAGTAAATGCCCTGAGCATAATGAGGGATAAAAGAGCAGTAGAGCATGTTATAGGCATGTTAGGTGATAAGAGTTATGACGTGAGATATGTAGCATGTATTGCACTGGCTAAATTAAATGATAAAAAAGCTGTTCAGCCTGTTCTGAATATTTTAAAAACTGATAGTAATTATCCCGTTAGAATGGCTGCCGCAAAGACACTGGGATTGCTTGGCGATCCTGTAGTTGTCAAAGAACTTTCTGATACTGTTTTAAATGATAAAGAACTGTCTGTATGTTCTTCTGCTGTAGAAGCCCTTGGTATTATTGGAGATAGAAATGCTGTAGATGCACTTAAGAATATATCGGGGAAGGTAAAAAATAAAGAGCTTTCTGGAAAAATAACCATGACACTACAAAAACTTGATGTAAAGAAGTGAACGGTAAAAACAGTGAATAGTGAAACCACCCGTAACGCATCACCCGTTACGCGTTACGATTTAAAGAGGTGTTGTAATGATTGATATTACTCCCCTGGGGACAATTTTAAAAGGAAAGTATCAGATTACAGAATTGATTAAAAGAGGGGGTATGGGTGCTGTTTTTAAAGTCAGGGAAATGTGTACCGGTAAAATATGGGCTTTAAAGGAACTGTTAGATCTCGATACTGATGTGAATGAACGAGAGAATAATTTGAAAATGTTCCAGGAAGAGGCCCGTATACTTTCTACCCTTTCTCATCCGAACATTCCTCAGGTTGTAGCTTACTTTGCAGAACAGGATCGTCATTATCTTGTTATGGAATTTATTACAGGAGAAAATCTGGAAGAAAAATTAAATAAAGCACTTCAGAAGAATGAAACTCTTCCATTGAAGCAGGTTATGGAATGGGCAGGTCAGGTATGCAGGGTTCTTGACTATCTTCATAATCATAAACCTACCCCTATTATATTTCGGGATCTTAAACCTGGAAATATTATGGTTACAGGAGAAGGTGTTGTAAAACTTATAGATTTCGGCATAGCCAGAACCTATAAAATAGGCAAGAGAAAAGATACGTTTATTTTCGGAACCATTAATTATGCTTCACCTGAACACAGAGGTTCTTCCCAGACAGATCATCGTTCCGACATATATACTCTCGGAGCAACTTTATATCACCTTCTCACAGGTTATCCTCCTGTGCCATTTCATACACCTGCACCGGGAAGCCTTGTAAAGAAAAATCCGAAACTTCCTTATCAGGTTGAAATGTTTATTATAAAAGCTATGTCACAGGACAAAATGGAACGTTATCAATCTGCTTCCGAGATGCTTGCTGCCATTCAGGGACTTTCCGGCCAGACTCCCGTCATGCAGACTGCTCCTCCACCGACTGCTCCTGTATTTTCGGTTTTGCCTGCTCCTCAGCCTGTTTACGGTGAGAGTGATGTTAAATACTGTGGCAGGTGCGGTTCATCCAATCGTAAAACGGCAAAATACTGCTGTAAGTGTCGTTATATACTGAAAGGAGGGTCTCCAAAACCGCAGGAACCGCCTGTGTTAAGAACAGATCCTTCTGTGATGCCTGCTCCTTCTGTTCCTCATGGTGCAAAATCAGGGACTTTTTATGAACAGGGTATGAAATATTTCAAGGAAGGGATTTTTACGAAAGCAGGTCAGGAATTTCAACAGGCCATACAGCTTGATACAAGAAATTCGAGAGCCAACTTTATGATGGGACGTGTCTATTTTGAACTGGCAGATTATGGTCAGGCTCTTAATTTCTTTCATAGAGCTCTTGAACTTGAACCGAATAATCATGAGTTTATTATGTATATAGGGAGAGCAAATCTTGAAAGAAAAGATTACACAGGCGCAGAAAGAACGTTCCTTAAAATCATACAGCTCAATCCTGCCTCCGATGAAGCCTTTAGATGGCTTGGGAAAACCTGTCTTGGAAGAAAAGATGGTAAATCGGCAATTGAACATTTTGAAAAAGCAATAGCGTTAAATCATATGAATATACTGGCTTATTTCGACCTCTTTTATGCATGCCGTGAACTGACCTATTATCACAAAGGAATGGAGATATGCAAAAGAGCAGTAAGCATAGATCCCGGAAACCCTGAAGTTTATGTCTGTCTCGGTATTGCCTGCTGTGATATAACAGATTATAAAGATTCATTAAAATATTTAAAGAAAGCTCTCACTATGAATCCAAATTACTGGAAGGCATGTTATCATGCAGGTATAGTTTACAGATATCTCGGTAAAGACAGTGATTCCATAACAGAATTTAAGAAGGCACTGACATTACATCCTGACGATCCTCTTATCTATAGAGAACTTTCCATAAGTTACGGTAAGCTGGGAAGCATTTCTAAAGCAAAAGATGTACTGAAAGAAGCTATAAGGCTTGACCCTCATAATCCTGAAAACAGGCAGATAATGGACAGTCTCAGAGGGAGTTAACAGTGAGAGGTTTTCCGGTAAATCAGGCTATCACTTCAGGCAGAGCTATAAGAAAAATTCTTGTAATCAGAATTGACAGAATAGGCGATCTTGTATGTACTGTGCCGGCAATAAAGACTATAAAAAAACATTATCCCGGTACCGTTATTACGGCACTCCTTTCCTCATGTAATGCTTCTCTTCTGGCAGATACGGGACTTGTGGACGAAATAATTGTATGGTATAAAGGAAAAAAAGACATTATAAAAAATCTGAAAGACAGGCATTTTGATATTGTTCTTGTTTTTTCACCCGTTACAGAAGCCTATGTGATAGCTCTTAAAACAGGCTCTCCTGTAAGAATTGGAACAGTTATAAAAAGCAGGATTCTGACAGGATTGTTTGCTTCCTTCTGTCTTACAGGCATGTTTCTTCTCAATCAGGAAGAAAGATTGTTGAAAAAAGAAGAAATCATTCATGAAGTAGAGAAGGGATTTAAACTGCTGGAAATGCTTGGCATAAGGGATTTTAACAGGGATATTTCAATAGCTGTTCCTGACACTCTTCTTGCCAGAGGAAAAGAATATTTAAATTCTGTTTCTTTTAAAGGCCAGAAAGGTATAATAACTTTACCTGTATGTTGCAGATATAAAAATGCAGGCTGGAATGTAGATAATTTTACTATACTTGCCCGGAAATTGAGAGAGAGATTTCGTGACTATTTATTATTTATTACCTTTGGTAAAGAAGAAGAAAAGGAAGGTAATGCATTACAGAAGATATTTAATGATACAGAAGGAGTGGTAGTAAAAGGAGACATACCTCTTCAGACGTGGATGTCATATATGAAATATATGTCTGCTGTGATTTCGATTGACAGCGGTGCTGTTCATATTGCTGCTTCCTGGAAGGTACCTTCCGTAGTGCTTTATCCGAAAGATATTTACGAACTGTGCCGCAGGGAATGGACTCCCTGGGATGTACCATGCAGACAGCTTGTAATAAAGGATTTTAAAGAAACGTCCGATGAAATTATTGTCGCCGCAGGAGAATTGTTAGAAAGGTGACGCGTGACGCGTG